>NZ_JAGHQV010000009.1:0-163994 GCF_017744175.1 Thalassotalea sp. G20_0
AGGATCTTCCGTTGGAATCAATGATTTCGCAAATGCTTTAGCAACAGCAACGCCATGGCCGAGCCAGGAATGTTCGTTGCCATTCCCTGAACATTGGGAAGCGCTGTCGCAAATTGGTTGCTGAATGGGGTGCTGAGCGGGTTGCTGAATCATAAACAGGGCTCTTAATGTTGTAATGCATAACAGCAAATTAGAGAGCACAAAAAATTACCGGGCACTCTCTTATTCGAAAATGCAGTGTCGTAAAAGTTCCCGGTTTAATTTTTTTATTTAAGGGTACGTGTTGAAGACGTCGTGTTATTTTTATAAATGAATGGTTGTATATATTTGAATGATTGTAAGGCCAATGGACATTAGCGAAAAACTTTTTAATCACTATCCAGAGTTTGCATCGAATACGCAGCCAATATCAGCATTTAAAAATGGCCGGGAAATGGCAGCCTGGCTTGGACTGGTAACCAAACAGCAGTCTACCGGTGGCGTACCCACCTTGCCGGGGATCAGTAAACGGGGCGATACCTACCTGCGAACCCTGCTGATACACGGTGGCAGAACCGTTGGCAGGGTAGTCTATAAACACGACAATCGACGTAATAACTGGATTAAAGAGCTTGATCAGCGCAGGGGCAAGAATATATCAGCAGTGGCTGTTGCCAATAAAAACACTCGCATTGTCTGGGCTGTGTTAACCAGGAAAGAGCCGTACAAGGCAGCAGCATGAGCATCGGCATCAAACTATTAAACATTTGTCGTTAGAAAAGAAAAGCAAAAGCGGTTAATCAGTGTAAGAAGCCTGCAACGAGTTGCGCGGATAAAGTTCAAATGATGGCATAAAAGGTAAGACCTGCACTCCCTTGAACCTGACCGGGGTCAGGGCCCGAAGAGGCCGAAGACCTGATGAGGTGGGAGTGAGCGGATTCCATCAGGGCCAGAGGCATTGAGACCTCACTCCAAAGGCCGGTCTCTTTATTAGGAGAATGGAAGCATTACTCTTTAGTCATGATGGAAAACTTATCCTTGCAAAGCGGGGCGGACCATATATGACGCTGGTTTCGTCGGCCAATAAAACCATAACCTTGACGCCTCTGCGTATTCTGGCGAGCGCGAACACCTATTCTGGTTAGCGTGAACACCTCCAAGCCCTTAACCCGGGTATTTCATAAACATGCTCCCGTAGAGGCAAAGCAGGTTTTACCGTTTGCTTATCCGGAGGACAGTGACCTATACCTTCTTACTTTTAGATTGCTGACTGTTCACTCAGGTTGAGACAGGCTCATTCGGGACGGTAAATATTCCTTCAGCTTGAAGACTGAAAGTGGAGGGGGGAGAGCCATCAAAAATTTTACTGGAACTATGGTTTGTTTCAATTGAATTAGAAGTCAGCGTTAATTCACCGGAGTTTCCAGCTGAATGGATTGACTTGAGATACTGCTTTTTTGCGATATTCGCTTGCTTTGAAGCTTCTTCCTTGTTGGCGGTTTGTCTTTTGATTCTGTCGTAAGTATTCCTATAGATTCTTTGCCCCTCTGCAAAGACGGGATCTTTGCGACGCTCCCTTTGGTACTCCCTTTGGCGCTCTGCGAAAGCGAGATCTGTCTTGTAGCGCTCCCTTAGGCGCTCCCTTTCGCGATCTGCGAAAGCGGGATCTGTCTTGTAGCGCTCCTTTTGGTACTCCCTGTGGTACTTCCTTTCATGCTCTGCGAAAGCGGGATCTGTCTGGTAGCGCTCCTTTTTGCGCTTCCTTTGGCGCTCTGCGAAAGCGGGATCTTTGCGACGCGCCCTTCGGTACTCCCTTTGGTACTCCCTTTGGCGCTCTAAGAAAGCAGGATCTTTGCAACGCTCCCTTCGGCGCTCCCTTCGGCGCTCCCTTCGGCGCTCCAACCGAGAGGCTTTGTTGTCAGTTATTTTTTCTGGTGGGTTTGAAACAGATTTATTACTCAAGTTATCAGCATGAATTATCGGACTGAGTTGCTCCATCACGTTAGAATACTGATGGCTGTTATTAACAGAGTGAGAGCCACCTTCACCAGCCATACTCCAAACTCGCACAATTTTTATTTCTGATTCAGTGCCACTATCAGCTTTCTGAAATGTTTCTGGTCTTACGGATAATTCAGAGGGCTCATCCAGGCAGGTTTCTTTAGAATCAAGAATAGTGATTGACATTTGTTTAATTCTTGAATCATCGAATCGGTTATGGAGTCTATCCCCATCGGGTATGGAGGTGTTATTGATTGGGGCCGTTTGTTCCACTTTCTGACCGAATGCTATAGCATTTTTTTGTGTATAGCGATTGGAAAGTGACTTACCGCCGGACATAAAAGCATCATATGCGGTGAGAAAATTCGAATAACAGCCTTGTAAGTTACAATCTGGATCAGTCATTAATTCATAAATTCATTAAGTTATTGAATCACAGCTTAAGACTCCCACTTCGTTACACAAGTTCCTTCCCAGCTATATTCCGCTGAATATACGCCTTTGAGCGTCTAATAAATATCAAGCACACTATGTTCACAGTACACAAAAAGCGGCCTCCACTCTTGGTGGCTATTTGATGATCAAAAAACTGGAAGAAATAGAGGTGTATTTATTTTTTGTAACCTCGCAGGGCGCGAAAATCACTAAGTCCGTAAAAAAAAATTACGGATTCTGCCATAACCCAGGCAGGGTCAGCACTTAGTTCACACACAGGGAAGGAATATCGAAACTTTTTAGCCCGAATATTTCATAAACGCTGCTACAGTTCGAGTGTTTGATGTTTTTTCGAACAAACATGGTCTGTCAGATTGTATCAGCGTATTTCTCTGCGGTGACATTGCATCCCGACATGTTTTTTTTCAAAAAAAAGACCGATTTACCTGACTCCAGGCGCAATGAACCCTCAACCTCTTTCAGTTGATTCAATAAAACGCCAGGTAACTGACTGGCAATTAAAAAGTCGTGTCTGTTATCCCGGTTTGAGAACTGGCAGGGTAGCAAAAGCTTCTGTCACTCGTTCCAGCAACACTTTCATTGGGTTACTGCTGGGCAGATGTAACTTCACACGATCTTTATACTCAACCACTTTAACGGCAATTTTGAACAACTTGGCGATTACTGTTGAAGGCTGAGCCTTCTGCAGCTCTGTATCCTTCAGTACAGTGGTTCTCATTTCGTAATGCAAAACATAAGCGGCACAGGCATAGTACATCCGCAATGCATTCGCCCGAAAGCCCATATCCGATGTCCGATCACAGGACAGATCATTTTTCAGGTGTTTAATGTAGTTTTCATCCTGACCTCTGGGGCAATAAAATTGCTCATAAATGCACTTGGCTGAAGCGTTTTTGATTGATGTCACGACAAACCGGGGATTGTCACCCATCTGATTCACTTCTGCCTTGTAGATGACTCGTGTATCCAGACCTTTCCAGCTCTTCGCCTGATACTGAGCCTCTCCATACACACGCACCCGGTAGGGTTCCTTCAATTTGTTCGACCGGGCGTATGCTGTACGTGTTTGCAGACAGCGGCGGGCTTCAGCCATGCTCTCGTCCGCCATGGGGCGCAAGGCTGTTGGATGACCAGCACCTTTGCCCAGTATGTAATCAGCCGCTTTATCCTGCTCAACAACGCGCATCAGCTCCGGCTGGGCGAAATGGCTGTCTCCCCGGATGATGAGATGTGTTTTCGGCCAGGACTCCCGAATCAGCGTCAAAAGACGTTTAACAATGGCAGCATTTTCCCGTCCTGAGGGTGTTTTACCCGGCCGCATAATGGCGGTAATCAATTTCCCGCTCAAGCCTTCAAAAATCATCAGCGGCAAGTAGCAGGTATTGCCGTATTTGGTGTTGAACAGGCTGTACTGTTGAGCACCGTGTGTCAGGCTGGCTGTGTGGTCCAGATCAATGACTGCCAGCTTGGGTGGTTTTTTATAACTGCGGAGAAAATGTTCAGCAAAGGGCCAGGTTGTGTATATCCCTGCGGGACAAACCCTTCCCGAGTCGTGAAAATGTGGGGGCTGAAGCCAGATGAGTCTCGACATTCAAAGGGCTGCGACCGACAGCCAGCTTGAACATGGGGTCCTTACGCAAATGGTTGCTGTCATTGGCATCCTGATAACCGCAGGCCATTTGCAGCACTCTTTGCGTCAGAAGATCCTGCATGGAATGGTCAATATAGGATTGATGTCGTTTGTCCTGGATTGCCTTGACAAGCCGGGGAATTAGCTCACTGCGGATGGCCATTTCACGCAGTAACAGCGCGCCAAAATCGGAGGACAACTCTCCTCCGTTAAAATCAGCTCTGACAGTTTTACCATTAACAGGGTGAAAACGAAGGGTTTCTTGTGTATGTTTCGCCATAGCAGGTTCCGGTTTGCTTCTTCCGAAGCTTTCTTTTGGTCGACCCAATCATATCAAGTGATTGGGCGGAACCTGCTCTTATTTATGAAATATTCGGGTTAGAAAAAATCAAGTCCATTAATGAATTGATAAGTAGTAAAAGCGGTCTCAGGAAACTCTGAAAAGGTACATTTTATGGAATCAACTGGTTCTTGCACTGATCATTATTTATGCCCCAATCAAGATGATAACATGTGTAAATGTTCCAGCTTTACATGTGGAGTATTCTGTTGTACTTCCAGTGGGTTTGTCAGCATGGAGCTGGCACAAACTTATACTGCAATGTTTGTCGGCTTTGGGGTGGGGGCAGCAGTAGGCGTTGCGACAGGCACTTCAGCAGTGGCGATATATGTTGCCTGTTGTCGCAAGAATGCGAACGATACCAATGCCGTTGATCATGGTCACATCAGGTCTTTCTTTTTGAACACACTCAAGTTCAAGACCTCACCTTAAACCCTCCATGAGAAGCGAGCCTTCCATCTCGTCAGCACGTGGAGTAGACGGCTTAGCCTTACTCTGGGGCAAATTATAAAAAGAAATATAAAAACGGGGGAACTATTACGCCAATGGACAGACTAACTTAAGCACTTAGTTAATTGTACGGTCATATACGTACGTTTGTTCAGCTTATACCAACAATGCCACAGGAGCTTAAGTTATGTATGGCGTACCATCTAATGCCCCTAAAATTAGTACATTAGTACCCGCCGATTTGGTAGTCTCTGACGCAGCTAATACGGAAACTGATAAATGCAATATTTGCTTTGGCAGTCTGGGTACTCAGCGCACTATTGTGGTGGTTCCCTGTACCCATAGCTATCACAAGTCGTGTATTGATCAATTGCCAAAAGCCCCGGATATTAAAGATTGTCCAAGCTGCAGTCGTAGCGTTACCCATTGTTTATCGTCTGAGGAGATGCCGCTTCTTGTGGCTGCAGCCAAAGGTCGGCCTGATGCTGTCAGTTGCCTGCTTGACCTCGGTCTAAATGTTAATTGCAGCACCAAAGACGGGCTAACTCCCCTCCATTGCGCTGCCATCAAAGGTGATGTAGCGACTATAGAGCATCTTCTCAGCCATGGAGCCAGCGTCAATGCCGTAACAAGCGGTAAGACTCCCCTACATTTTGCGGCGGAACACGGGCAACAGGATGCCATCTGGCTCTTGCTTGAAAAGAGGGCTAATATCAATTCTCAGGCGCTATTGATGGAAACGCCCAGTGAAATCAGTGACAGGCGGTTATTCCACGCGCTTTATTATCAGTCGGAACGGCTCCAGGGCCTCCCTGGCGATATTCACTTAAAATGCCTTTCAACAGAGGCGCAAATAAAAAGCTACGGGAATACTCCCCTGCACAGTGCCATTAAAGCCGGGCAAGAACAGGCTGTTAACGCTCTGGCAAATGCTGGTGCCGACACTGAAGTACTCATTGGTGAAGACAAGACACTGCTCCGCTGGGCAAAAGATGAAGGGAAACTGTCGAAATCTCTGGTCAGTATTTTAGCCCAAGCAACTTGTGATACTGAGGCCCCCTGCAAAGGGACACGTGCAGCGCTGCTAGGTGCATTGATTGAGATCAATGAGTGGAATCTATTTGACAAGTTGCGAGCCAAAACCAGGGGCGTTGATCTTGATAAACTTAAATGTCCGGGGTCCAGTCAGCTTGCATTTTACCGGTCAGTTGAATGCGGTCAGCCAGAAAATATCAAGGCCATGATTAAGAGAGGCGCTGACGTTAACGCCCGTGACGATGATTGTCGGACTCCGCTTTTCTGTGCAGTCAACAAAGGGCGGCCTGAAAGCATCATTGCAACCTTGATTGAAGAAAATGCTGATGTCAATGCCCCTATGAAATTCGGGTGGACCGCCCTTCATCTTGCGGCTCGAAAAGGTCTGGCATCTACTGTTGAACTCTTGATTGACGCAAATGCTAATGTCGATGCCAGCATCTCAAGCGGGGAGCCGACCTCCCCCAGCACTGCGGCTGACAGATATAAGGATAATAATACAAACGGTGGCACTCCCCTTCACATTGCGGTTGAGAGTTGTCAGCCAGAGATTGTTAAACGCCTGATTGCTGCAAATGCTGATGTCAATGCCCACAACACTGCAGGACATACCCCTCTTAAAATTGCACAAGTGCTTGGCAGTATTGAAATTTCACGTGCATCCCGAAATAGCTCTGCCGCTCTTGAGAGGATTGAATCTTACATAAATATCGTTCATCTCCTGAAGAGTGCCCCGCAGGCTGTCTACAGGATGGATTTCCCAGGAACGTGAGATCCAGTGCTGACCTGAGTGCGACAGCCATTGGCTCTATGGCTGAACAGAGCCCCGGCGGAGCGGATGTGAAGCAACACTCAGGAGTCCGGAAGCGAATAATCCATAAGTGACCGCAAAGCTGGGGTCAAAAGCAGGGGGCAGGTCTTTCTTCTTGACGCTAAACCAAGGAGCCCGAAACTGGGTTAGGGCTTTCTTTTGAATGGATTCAAGACCTGGAATGGTCCGCCCCGCTCCCAAAACGGCTTCAACAAAATAGGCCAAAATAGATTGCTAATCTGCCTCAATGCGCTAGGAGGCTGTCCGAGAATAGCGCCCGTAGCGAGGACGGCAGAAAATTGAGGATAAAAATTCGGTTTTGTGAGGTGAATAGCGGGGCTATTTGCCGAACAAAAGCGGATTTTTAGACCAATTTGCTGTCGCCGCAGCAGGGCAGTCTATTCTCGGACAGCCTCCTAGTGCAGGAAAGCGCTAATACCCGTACACCCCGTTCATCCTGAGCGGAGTCGACGGATGGGAGCACCGCACCTCGACTCCGGTCAGTGCGAACGGTATGGATATCAACGCTTGCCTGCACTAGGTACTGTAAATAATTTTAGACTTAAGTTGTAACTATGTTTGTTTTCGAATAAACAACCGGTAAATCTGCTGTGCCTCTGCGGGAGCTCCATTGAAACGTTCAAAAGCTGCGGAGAACTGCCGGTTGTCCGCGAGCATCAACGCCATGGATTTATTGGCTACCCCGAAAAAAACAAACAGGTTCATAACCGTTAGTCTCGAAAGGACGATTTCAATTCGTTGTTACTAGAGGGGCTGAAAAATCTGGGTTACGATCAACAAAGTCAAACTCCCGTATTAAAGCTTGAACTGTTACGAAGTTGCGATATTATCCATGAAAATCAGATGTTTCAACTGGATGATGTTTGTCCTGACTTACTGAATCATCTGGAACCAATAACGGTAACGGGAGAGTCATTAGACTTAAGTGATTTTAACTTTCCAGTAGCATTACGAATTGTCGGTGAAAATCCCACCCTTTCGAAACCCTTGGCCCTCTCCATTGGCACTCCCTTCAATTTGGAATACACAAGAAGAGTTGAAGGTGAATGCCCGAATGATTTCACAAAAGCAATGCTTACATTTCTGAATGATCTTGCCCTTGGAGGTTATAAGACATCTGTTCTGATTGATCCTTTAAAATCAACTACCATAGGGCGGGTGGATCTTGCTGATAAACTGAAAATGGCCTTACAGAATTCATAACACTGACCTGCGTTGTACTTCCGGCTTGAAATCTAACCGGATGCAAAACTGAACGTAAGTATTAATTTTATACTGTCAGCTATTGGCATAAAAATACTGCGGTGTGATAATCAAACGGCACCGCTATGCAGTTCTAACGATTGATACTTAAACCCAAGCATAGAGGTGATCTCTGAAAGCAGGCCTGTTAGGCTAAGTCCTCAAAGTATCCACTATCTCTCCTGCCCTTATTTCAATCAGACTGATCATCCACTCACCAGACAACCACCGACTTTCAAACCGTGATAACGCTGACTTTCGAAGAACTTTACATCATCATTCTAAATATCTGCAGCATAATTTTATGCCTTGTTGTCATAACGAATGGGTTGTTTGTTTTTTGTTTAAAGGCGGAACTATTTTAATAAGAAGAGGTCTGAGTATTGATTCAATAATTCAATAGCCTCATTATGTTTTTTAATACTAATAATTTGCCCCCAGTTCCTTATTTCACATTCATTGGTCCGGTTCCAGTCTATATTAATCAGATCAATAATGAATCACACCCAGCCTTATACCAACAGTTTTCTGTTACCTCTGTACCTGAGGTACAAAGCTTAACTAACGTGTCTGAAGAAACACCTTCTGATCGTGACCCAACTGAAAAAAAACCTGACAACAAGAAATTTATGTGTTCCTATTCAGGGTGTGGTAAAACATTTGTAAGGGAAGGTACGCGCCGGATTCATGAGAGATCGATTCATTTAAGAGAAAAAAATTTTAAGTGTCAAACCTGTAAAAAAAGATTCTTTCACAGATATGATTTTATAAAACATACTTATATTCACTCAGGAATTAAACCCTATCTTTGCCTGAAGTGTAAAACATCTTTTGCTCAGTCTTCCAACTTATTTACCCATATAAAAAAACATCATCATATTCAGCCTGTAAAACAAGATAACTGGGTTAAACTGTGAGTAATCAGGGAATCAGTAGATAGTGATCTCTATCCATCAGGATAAAAAACGGCAAAAACGTGGAGAAACTTTCATATAAACCCTTGGTCTTAGACTATAATTAAATAGTTCAATAACTCAATGAGTCTATCAAATAAGCCAGCTCTATTTGAATCTGCTTTTCCTGATCCTTGTTTCAGTCCATCATATTTATTAGGAAGAATTGGTAAATCTGGTTCAGGCAAATGTCATTTGACGTATCAGGGTATGCCTGTTCAGTCATTGAAAACTCCTTTTCCCATTTACCATAACCAGTCAGACATACCCAAAAATAACAACAATTCTTGTAATTCATTGAATAAATATGGCATTAAACCTATAACGCCTGACGATACAGAAGACTTTATCCGTACTGATGATCCTGACATACCAGAATCAGTGCTTAATCAATATTTACCCCGGAGCTCCAGTGATAAATCTGAAGATGAAACGTTATCATTAATACCAAATATTCCTTTTCTTCAGGGGCTATGCCTATCAGAGAGTGAGCCTCGGATCAGGGAGCCAACAACAGCGAGCCATTGGAACCCCGATGATCAGATAACCAATCTTTCTGTCGCATCTTCCAAGCCACAAAGCCTGAACAAAAAAACAAGTGACAACCACACGAAACAGTCAGAGGAAATTGTTAATAATGACGCTTCAATAGCCAGGTGCCAGACAAAGCATCGCGGAGATCCTGCGTACGTTAAGCGGGAAAGGGTGCTGCACAAAGAGCGTTGCAAATATCCTGCTTACTTGAAGCGCAAGAGGGAGCGCCAAAGAGAGCTTCGTAAAAATCCTGCTTACATAGAGCGCGAAAGGGAGCGCCTTAGAAAACGTTACAAAGATCCTGCTTTCGCAGAGCGCCAAAGGGAGCGTATCAGGCAGCGTCGCAAAGATCCTGTTTACGCCGAGCGCGAAAGGGAGCGTCGCAGGGAGCGCTATAGAGAACGTTACAAAGATCCTGCTTTCGCAGAGCGCGAAAGGGAGCGCATTAGGCAGCACCGCAGAAATCAAGCGAACTTAAAACGTCAATGTGCGCAGCAAACAGCTGGCTGCGAAGAATGATCCCGGTTATACAACAGATGAGTGTCTCAAGCCATCCTGTCCATCTGAATTGACGTAAAGATTAAGTGTGGGTTGTCATCAGGGGAACTTTTTATAAGAACATCTGTCATAAGCCGGAATTCCTTAATTCAAGCATTTAATGGAAATACCTACTTATTCTACTCAATTGATTGCAGCTTCAGATGATTTTTCTAATTATCACGATACTACTTTTTCTGAATTCGGCTTATCAGGTCAGGTATTCTCCCGTGAAGTTGTAGAGGCAGCGAACATTCTATGTGCCATGCATACTGATAAAACCAGAAAATACCTTCAGCAGCCGATGGAGCCTGTTCATTTTTTAACTGATACTCCCCGGCTGGAAAAAAGGTCGATAGTGATCATCACCAGCCATACTAAAGAAGATCAATCACCTGCCGGAAATAAGTTGGATATTACAACTTCGGCTTCCGAACCGGGTCAATCTCAGACCATTTTTCAAGGTAAGACTTGCCAAAAGGCTTACGCAAGATCTGAGAAACGGAAAGCTTACCTGAAGGCTTACGCAAGCACTGAAAAACGAAAGGCTTATCAAAAGGCTTATCAAAAGGCTTACGCTAAGACCGCGAAACGGAAGGCTTACCTGAAGGCTTATCACAAGGCTTACGCTCAGTCCGAGAAAGGGAAGGCTTACCGGAAGGCTTACAGTAAGTCCGAGAAACAGAAGGCTTACCAGAAAGCTTACCGTGAATCAGAGAAAGGGAAAGCTTCCCGGAAGGCTTACGCTCGTTCCGAGAAACGTAAAGCTTACCTGGAAGCTTACTGTAAGTCCGAGAAACACAAAGCTTACATTAAAGCTTACAATAAAGCTTACTCACAGACCGAGAAACGGAAGGCTTCCATACGGGCCTGGGCTCAGTCTGAGAAAGGCAAGGCTTACCATAAGGCTTACCGCCAGTCCGAGCAACGGAAGGCTTACCAAAGAGCTTACTATAAAGCCTTCAAGAATACCGGCGATAGAGAACAAGCAAGAATCGCTGGCAAGCAAGCTTCTACCTTGATAAGAGAATAACATATAGCAGAAAATTTATAATAAAAAGTTCAACTATTGGAACCAAAACAGTAAATCAGCAAAAACGTCAGATCACTTGAGACAAATTAGTTTTTTTTCAGGTAGGAACTTTTTTAAAAAAATAGCGGTCTTAATCTATAATTCAAGAGTGCAATAATTCAATGGACAGACTTAACGTAGACTCATCTTTCGCTTCTGTCTCTTCCTGTGTTCAGGACTCTTCAGACGTAGCTGTAATACCACCTGATGATTCCAGTCCGATGCCCAGCATGACTGGCCATTATGTGCGGAAACATGATCCACCTCACAATGTTTTTTTAGTGGATAGATTGTTCAATCAGGTCACACTACCATCTCCATGCTCACTTAATGATTTTTCAATATCTTATTCACCATTATTTGAAAAAGAAATAATGCGCCCGGATCTTTATTCACCGGAGCCACCTGACGACATTTTTTCCTGTGACCATTCATGCACAGATCCAGCATTAACAAACGCAGAACAAACCGCCCATCAATTACCTCCGGAAAACCCATTGGCAGGTTTGTCTCAGCCGTCATCACACCCAGAGACTACACCTGATCTGTTGCATAAAGACACACAAGAGCAAGTTATAACTGCAACCATTGAGAGTAAGACACATGAATCGTGCAGTTCTGAGGGCCCCCTGCCCCTGACACACGCAGAAGCTAACAAACAGTCCGGGAAAAGGAAGGTAAACGAGAAAGGTTACGCTCAGCCCAGAAATACCAAGCCTTATAAGAAAGCATACCGTGAGTCCAAGGCAGGAAAGGCTCGCATCAAAGCTTACGCTCGTTCCCGGAAGCGAATATCTTCCAAACAAAAATGGGCAAAGTCCGAGAAAGGGAAGGCTTACATGAAAGCTTACCGGAAGGCTTATAATTCAGTTTTAAACGGAGTCGATGGTGATCGGAAAAAGGCAAGAATTGCCGGAAAGGAAGCTGCCGCCATTATCCTGGATTCGTATCGAGTAATAAAAAACTGAGCTTGATTCAAGCTCTATTTTATTTCAATTTATTTAACAACCTGAGCAAATAGTCATAAAAAGCTTTTCATTGTTATTGACTTAAATATTGATTATTCAGAGATGAACTTTTATAAGATAGAGCAGTCTTACTGTAAAACTCAACAACTCAACAATTCAATAATTCAATGGAAATTTCTGATTTTTCTGTTCAATCAAATATTACTTCTGAGTTCTTCCCTTATTTTAAAGATAATACTTATTCTTTATCTGGAGTATCGGTTCAGGCTTTCTCCCGTGAAGTTGTCGAAGCAGCTAATATTCTATGTTCGATGCGTATTGATACAACCAACAAATATGACCCTCAGTGTCCGACAGTGATTTTTCATAAATCATCTGATAATCCAATGCTTGGAAAAAGGTCAATAGCAATCATTAATAACCCTGCAAACGAAGATCAACCTGTAGTAAGTCGTTTATCTCAGGCCAACACTTTCGAAGAAAGTATATCAATGTCGTATAAAAGCATGATGATTAATGATAAAGGATGCGATAAAGTCAGAACGTACCAAGCCAGATACGAAGTATCTGATAAAGCTAAGAAAACCAGAACCAGATACGAAGCATCTGATAAAGGTAAGAAGGCCAAATCCAGATACGAGGCATCTGACAAAGGCAAGGAGACCAGAGCCAGATACCGCACGTCCGACCACGGCAAGATGGTCGTATACAGGGCTAGAGCCAAATATTATTCATCCACCAAAGGCAAGGTGAAAAAGGCCATATACAGTGCCAAGTTAATGGCCTATAAAAAAGCTATAAGTAAAGGCTATAGTGATAAAGTAGCAAGGGAAAAAGGAAAAGAGGCAGCTAATGCAAAACAAGCAGAACTTTCTTCATTGCTCCCCCATCCTCTGCCGTTGAATGAAAGAAAAAATCTCAACAATCCGGTTCAAACCCAACCTATCTAGATTGGACGGTCAACAAACAAAAAGTAAGCAGGTGTTGTTCACTGCTCCCTGGATAGATAGACAGCAAAACTCTATATTTGGTTGACATAAATATTGATCAGTTTTTTCAGGAAGGAACTTTTTTATAAAATAATTGTCTCAGCCTTTAATTTGACAATTTCATAATTCAATGTATCTCTTTAATAACTTACCCTCATTTGAGCCTGCCTGTTCCGATACTCTTTCCTGCTCATTATATTCAATGGAACAACTGATTCCACCTGATTATAACGATCAGCAGCCTTCATATCATGGTAAGTCTGTTCACGCGCTGGAATTATCTTTACCTGCTTACCATAATCAATCAAATTTTTGCCAAAATAATGTTGATTCTTTTCATTCCCTGCTTGAATATGATATTGATAATCTGATTATTACCGATTCAGCAGCTACTTTCAGCAATGAGCTCCCTGACATACAACAATCAGACCTTGATTACTATGTACCCTGGGATTCTGATAATGAACTTGTTGAGGCCAGGCCAGCACCAGAACCAGTTCCCCCTTTTATTCCACAGGCATTCTTATCGGTGAGTGAGCCAGAAACCAGAAATCCAATACCTGCATGCCATTGGCATCCAGATGATCAGAAAATCAATTTTTCTACCGCACCTTATAGCCCACAACATCTAAATCAAACGACAAGTTATAGCAAAATACCCCAAACAGAGGTGTTCGCTGACGGTAACGCTGCAATAGTCGAGGGTCAGAGGAAGTTTTGCAATGCCCCCCCCGCCAACGATGCATGTAAAAGGCAAATAAACAGGAACTCCGTGCGTTACAAAGATCCCGTTTATGCAGAATATTTAATGAATAGAAACAGGGAGTACCAAAGGCAGCGTCGCAATGATCCCGCTCAATCAGAGCTTGAAAGGGAGAAAAGCAGGAACTACCAAAGGAATCGTCTTAAAGATCCTGTTAACGCAGCACGTAACAGGGAGAGAAGCAGGAACTACCAAAGAGAGCGTCGCAAAGATCCCGCTTACGCAGAGTATAAAAGGCAGATAAACAGGGAGTACTACAGGAAGCGTAGTCAGGATCCCGCTTTTTTAGAGCGTAAAAGAATACAGCGAAGGATAAACAATAGACGCCGCAACCAGAATACTTTGAATAATGCAAAGCACCAAAAAGAGATTAGCGACTACCATGCTTACCTGGCGTATGAATGTGAGCTTCGAAAAGCTACGCCTGATCAGGAGATCAACATCTTCAATCAGCCAATTCAGCTGTAAACTCTGATGAATCATTCCATTTGGTGGCGCGCTCGGGAGGATTCGAACCTCCGACCGCCTGGTTCGTAGCCAGGTACTCTATCCAGCTGAGCTACGAGCGCGTGTAGACTGAAACGATTACAAACTGTGTCCTTCACCGTCTGCATTCAGTGGCGTGGATCATACATAAACCAAGGCCCTATGTACAGTACTCATGGAACAAAATATCACCGGTCAATTCAGGGGTGGCAGTCGCCAGTCTATAGGCTGTATTCCATGACTGACCAGATAATCATTGCTCCTGGAAAAAGGTCGGCTGCCAAAAAAGCCTCGATAAGCTGATAGTGGCGATGGGTGAACAGATGTCAGAACCAGGTGTTTACCGGTATCAATAAACCGCCCTTTTTTCTGTGCGTAGCTGCCCCACAAAATAAAAACAATATGTTCTCGCTGCTCATTCAACGCGGCAACAATCCGGTCAGTGAATGTCTCCCACCCCCTGCCCTGATGAGAAGCAGCCTGCTTATGCTCGACAGTCAACACACTGTTGAGCAGTAACACTCCCTGATGGGCCCAGTGTTCCAGAAATCCATGATTGGCCGGCGGAATGCCCAAATCTGACTCCAACTCTTTGTACATGTTAACCAGCGATGGAGGAATGACGATTTTGGGACGTACCGAGAAGCTTAACCCATGAGCCTGACCCGGCCCGTGATAAGGGTCCTGCCCAAGAATCACCACTTTGACCTGTGCAAACGGCGTCAGGTCCAGGGCCCGGAAGTATTCTGCCCCCCTGGGGTAAATCATCTTGCCCTGAGCCTTTTCATGTTGCAGAAAGCTGCGCAGGGTCTGCATATACTCTTTGGTAAATTCATCCTGAAGCATGGCTTTCCAGGAAGGTTCCAATTTGATGTCTGGCATCACCCTACCTCAACTAACATTGACAAATAAATTACCTCCAACCGCATAAGAGCCAACTACACTCTTTGCCAGCCAACGCACTTTAGCACAGCAACACCTTTACTAATAACAACTCAGTCTTCGTTACGGATCGCCTTCAATACAATGCAAACTTTTAATAAAGCATCTATCAGAATTTCTGCGGTTGCAGCCCTTCTTTTTAGCTGCCAGTCCCTGGCAATGCTCGAACGCAGGATGGCCATCGAAATCAATGCCAATTCTATTCATTTTGCTATCGCCGACGTAAACAACAAGACCGATAAAGTTTACCGGCACCTTGATTACGGTTCTCTGGAAGCGGGTTTCTACGATGACCTGTCAGCTAGCGACAACCGTTTTTTCAGCAGCTTTATGCTAAAAAAGGCTCAGAGACTCTTTCAAAAACTGCGAACCCGACAGGAACATTTCAAGGCAGTTCAGGTAAGAGCCATTGCTACTGACATTTTCAGGGAGGCTCATAACGCCGAAGAGCTGGTGCAGAAGATACGGCGTACAAGCGGTATCAATATTCGCATTCTATCCCCTGAAGAAGAAGATCGAATGGATTTTTTCTCAGCTTTAACGGCGACTGATAATTCTGAAACGCCTGTCGTCTGGGATATCGGGAAGGAGAGTTTTCAGTTGATTATCTCCGATCCTGAAGCTGGTCCATTTGCCCACAAAGGTGATTTTGGTTCTGTTTCCTTTATGGAATACCTGAAGGAAGTTGTCCAGAATAAACCAACACATTTGCCGAGGTCATTATCCCCCATATCATCTGAAGAACTCGAAGCAGGTATCACCTTCGCACGATATCTTGCCCGGAAAACGCCGGTCATTATTCGCAATGAACTGAAGAAAGATCAGGTTAAAATCACCGGTATCGGCCCGGTATTTCAGGAAGGCTTCGCAGAAGATATCACCATGCACCAAATGTCTTTGGACAAGGGCAAACTGGAGAGATATATCCTGGATCAGGCCTCATCCATCGGTACCAATGAAGCCAGTCTTTCAAGTGCAATTCTGGTATTTGGTTTCATGGAAGAGCTGGACATTACGCAAATGTTTATCTCCGACCACAACAGCACTGTTGGAATGCTCGAATTTCCAATACTCTGGCACTAATAGACGTTTTCATTAAGTTTGCTAATTCCCTCTCTGAATGGACATTTAGGATGTAGCTGTGAATGCCACAAAGAGTAAAAGGAAAAGAAAATATCTTCTTTTGCTCTTCGTTAATTTGTAGTTCCGTGTCTTTTGCTTCCATGCACTGAAAGAATCGTGAAAGCCTGAAGAATCATGAGAGTTTAAGGGTATTCAAATGGTTCTGCTGGCTTTCCCACGGTGGACGAAGTTGTGACGCAAAAGGCAGAAAATGTCTGTACTAACTGTATACACCCAGCATCAACTCTATCTGACGCTTGAGCATGACCCGGAGCCTGTCCACTGTTGTTTCGTCTTCAAAACCTGCAATTAATCCCTGGTACTCAACATGAATGATAATACTGCCAAATAGTTCAGCATCAATATCAGGATGGTTAGAGCCGATTTTAGAAAAGAATGTTTTGAGACTATCGAGAAAGAACTTTTGGTGACTGAAGGCAATGGGCCTCAGGTTTTCGTTACGCAGGCACTCCTGCTGGAAAGCACGCTCTGCGATCAGGTAGTCACGATGTTCTGCCAGCTGAATCAGCACATACTCAATAGCAAGATCACTGATCCGGTCAGCAAATACCTGACGACTGGCCTGGTCCGATGGCACAAGCTCTTTCATGGCCATTTTCAGCATACTGTCAGACTCTTCCCAGTACGCCTTGAATTTCTGGGCACCCATCTCCACAAACAGAGTGAAGGTGTCAGTGATGAGATCCGTAATATCTTTAAAATAATAAGTGGTTGCAGAAAGAGGAACATTGGCTTCCTTGGCAACAGCACGATGACGGACACCCCTGACGCCATCTCTGACAACGATTCTTAAAGCCGCCTCAAGAATTGTACGACGACGCTGTTCGCTATTGGCACGACTGGTTTTTCGCCCCTGATATTTCAGTTTCATATCACTGTCTTGCATACCAGAGCTTTTCATGCCTTCTGATGAGGAATCCATTGTTGAGACCATATTAAGACTGCCTTACAGTTGCCTGATTGTTTTATAGCGTTCGTCCAGTACCGTCGCTTGAACAAGCATCTTAGTACAGAAATCAACCATACGTATGAAAACCGGCCCTGCCACTATTCAGGGTTATCAGACCGCCATACCTGGAGTACTACCCATATCCTTATAGACCGATTAGACCGGGCGTATGGCAAACTCCTGGCTTCACCAGCAAAGCGCATCGACTTAACTTCAGGCTCCCGGATACTACATGAGCAGGCTTGGCCTGCTCATGTCATCAATCCCGAACTATCAGCGACTCAGAAAATAACTGAGTTAAGCAGGTAATTACTAATACGGTAACCAAACGGCAGGTTCATATAACCAATGCAAATGATACCTGCATCGTCGATTCACATATTTGACAAGTACAAACTTAAGCACAATTACTCCTGCGTCAATATCTACTGAGGACGCATATGAGGGAACAACAACACATCCCTGATTGACGGCGCATCCGTAAACAGCATCACCAGCCGGTCAATACCAATACCTTCTCCGGCAGTTGGTGGCAGACCGTATTCAAGTGCATTGATATAGTCTGCATCATAATGCATTGCCTCATCGTCCCCGGCATCCTTTTCAGCTACCTGTTGTCTGAAGCGCTCAGCCTGGTCTTCTGAGTCATTCAACTCAGAGAAGCCATTAGCGATTTCCCGACCCCCCACAAAGAACTCAAAGCGCTCAGTAACAAATGGGTTGTCGTCATTTTTACGGGACAGAGGCGACACTTCGGTCGGGTAATCCGTGATGAAGGTAGGGTTAAGCAAGTGATGTTCCACCGTTTCATCAAAGATTTCCATCTGAACCTTGCCAAGCCCCCAGATCGGCTTCACATCAATGCCCAGTTTACCGGCAACCTGTGTGGCTGACTCCAGGTTGTCAATATCAGCGGCATCAAGATCCGGGTTGAAATGCAAGATAGATTCAAATACCGACATCCGCGCAAACGGCTTGCCAAAATCAATCATCTGCCCCTGGTACTCGAACTCAGTTTTACCCAGAACGTCCTGAGCCAGCTGTTTCAGCATGGTTTCAGTGTGATCCATCATGTCGGTGTAATCCGCGTAAGCCTGATAGAACTCGATCATTGTAAATTCCGGGTTATGTCTAGTAGACAGCCCTTCATTGCGGAAGTTCCGGTTAATCTCAAATACCCGTTCAAAACCACCAACGACCACACGCTTCAGGTACAGTTCCGGGGCGATACGGAGGTACATATCGATATCCAGCGCGTTGTGATGGGTCACAAACGGTCTGGCCGTGGCACCACCGGGAATCACCTGCAGCATCGGCGTCTCAACTTCCATAAAGTCCTGACCCAGGAAGTAGTTACGGATACCCTGAATGATTCTGGAACGGGTCCGGAAGGTTTCCCGGGAGTGTTCACTGGTAATCAGGTCAACATAGCGCTGGCGGTATCGCTGCTCGGTATCGGTGAGGCCTTTGTGCTTTTCAGGCAATGGACGCAGAGACTTGGTCAGTAGCTGGACAGCACTCATATCAACGTAAAGGTCGCCTTTGCCAGAGCGCTGAACAGCACCTTCTACACCGATAATATCCCCCAGGTCCCAGGTCTTGATGGCATCCAGGGTCTCTTTTGGCAGCTGTTTGCGGTTCACATAGAGCTGGATACGGCCAGACATATCCTGCAGTTCCATGAACGCGCCACGGTTCAACATAATACGGCCAGCCACTTTAACGTGGTGGTTCAGGCCTTCCAGGGCAGCCTTGTCATGATCTTTGAACTGTTCCTGAAGATCGCCAGCCAGCGAATCACGACGGAATTTATTGGGAAATGCCACGCCTTTTGCGCGAATGGCCGCCAGTTTTTCCCGGCGCAGGGTAACCAGGCGGTTCTCTTCATGGGCTTCAGCAGCCTTTTCTTCCTGCACCTGTTGCGACAAAAAATGTTCTTCAGACATAAAATATTCTTCCAGTTACAGACCTTTTTTCAGGCTCGCCTCAATGAACTTGTTCAGGTCACCATCCAGCACAGACTGGGTATTCCGGGTTTCTACCCCGGTACGAAGGTCCTTAATACGGGAGTCATCCAGTACATAGGAGCGAATCTGACTACCCCAGCCGATGTCCGACTTGGAATCTTCCATCGCCTGAGACTCCGCCGTTCTTTTTTGCATCTCCATCTCATAAAGCTTGGCCTTCAGCTGCTGCATGGCCTTGTCTTTATTCTGGTGCTGGGAACGCTGATTCTGACACTGTACAACAATTCCCGATGGCCCGTGGGTAATACGCACGGCAGAATCGGTGGTGTTGACGTGCTGTCCACCGGCACCACTGGAACGATAGGTATCAATACGCAGATCCGCCGGATTGATTTCGATATCAATATTGTCATCAATCTCAGGAGAAACGAAGACGGAAGCAAAGGAGGTATGGCGACGATTACCGGAATCAAACGGTGATTTGCGCACCAGGCGATGAACGCCGATTTCAGTTCTCAACCAGCCAAACGCATAATCCCCGTTAAACTGAACCGTTGCCGATTTGATCCCTGCCACTTCACCGGCAGAGACTTCAATGATGTCCGTTTTGAAACCGTTGGCCTCACCCCAGCGCAGGTACATTCTCAGCAGCATATTGGCCCAGTCCTGGGCCTCAGTACCGCCGGAACCGGCCTGAATATCCAGAAAGGCGCTGTTAGGATCCATTTCACCGGAGAACATACGACGAAATTCAAGTACTTCCAGTTTCCGGGCCAGCTCATCAAGCTCATCCACAACGCCCTGAACACCCTCTTCGTCTTCTTCTTCTACCGACATTTCCAGCAGTTCTTCAGAATCCCCCAGGCCACTGGTCAGCTCATCAATGGTAGAAACAATCGCTTCCAGGGTGGAACGCTCTTTGCCCAGCTTCTGGGCGTACTCCGGATCGTTCCAGACGTTCGGGTCTTCCAGCTCCCGCTCTACTTCCTGCAACCGCTCACTCTTGTGAGCGTAGTCAAAGATACCCCCTAAGCACGTCAGTACGCGCTCTCAGGTCCTTGATACGCTCCTTAATGGGATTGACTTCAAACATTGCCCTATATCACTCACTTTTTCAGGTGCACACGGCACCAACACTTTATACTGCATAGACCCATCAAGAGCTGACCAATAATGACCGCTCTGGAAATACAATGGGAATGAAGTTGGCAGCACATGGCTGCCTATGAAACACTGCTCACAACAACAGCTGGCCGACAAGGCCATTACCAAAACGTGTAATACAACTGAATGATTTTACAACAATAGCCTGTTGGTTGGAATTGCTCCGGTATCCAGATGCCTGGAACTGTCGAAGTTGTCTTCCCAACACGGGGATCCAAACACTGCATACCCGCCCATTGACTCATGTCATGACATCACACTACGCCTTTACTTAACAGTAAGGTAAACTCCCGCCCGCTACTTCACCCTCACCCGTAGCCAGAGCCCCAAAGCCCCACGGCCTGTGTGGCAACAGGATCTTCTGCTCTGGGTACATAACAGAAGCACTCTTCATCATGTCACGTGACACTTTATTGAATGACTCAATGGCACTGGTAGCTGATATCGGTGGCACCAACGCAAGATTTGCACTCTCACTGGGTGGCAAGCTGCAAACAGACTCGGTACAAGTGCTGGCCTGTAATGACTACGATAACCTTGATCATGCGGTCAGCCATTACCTGAAGCATCAACAAGTTGCCGTGGATCATGCCTGCATGGCATTTGCCTGCCCGGTGAGTGGCCAGACGATAAAAATGACCAACAACCATTGGGAATTCAACCAGTCTGACATGAAAGACACGCTGAAATTGCTGTCCTTCAAAGTGATCAATGATTTTACCGCCCAGGCGCTTGCCCTCCCTGCCCTGCCTGAAAACACCCTGGTCAAGATTGGCAACGGAGAGGCAATCCCGGGGGCCACCAAACTGATTATTGGACCAGGCACGGGCCTTGGCGTCGCCGCATTGAAGAAGGCCGGCGATCATTGGCTGCCTCTGCCCGGAGAGGGCGGACATGCGGCGTTTTCGCCCATATCCGCCATGGATAAGGAGATTCTCGGTATTCTTCAGCAGCAGCTGGGCTATGTTTCCTGGGAATCGGTACTGTGCGGTTCTGGCATTGAACGGCTGTATCAAGCCCACAGTATGTTGTCTGGCCGAACACAGACACTGAAAAATCATGAAATCACGGCTCAGGCCCTGGACGGGGAACCCCTCTGTCGACAGACACTACTGCATTTCTGTGAATTGCTGGGCAGGGCCGCCAGTAATGCGGCACTGACCACCGGAGCCCAGGGGGGCGTCTATATTGCTGGCGGCATTATTCCACGCTTCCCGGAGTTCTTCGCCCAATCAGATTTCAGGACATCGTTCGACCTTAACGATAAGATGGCCGATTATCTGGCTGCTATCCCAACCAGTCTGATTATTCACGACAACCCGGGCCTGATCGGTGCGTGTGAAGCATCAGGCAACCCATTCATCCATTGATTTTTCGTGGCTGACCCTGATCCGGGTCAGCTTCCAGAGATACTGGAAGAGCAGCAATTCGTCCACAACTGCCAGACAAATTTTCAAACAACCTGCTCAGGGTCATGACTGATAATCCCTGTAAACCGTACAGGTGATTCCGTCGGGGCTACATGCCGACACTGAACATACACATGCTCGGCGATCATACCTGCAACACCACCTACGACAAAACCTGTCAAAAAACCTGCCAAACTACTTGCATAAGCACCGGCAACCCCCCTGACAACATGTTCGACACAAATGGCAACACCAGAGGCTATAGGCAGGCTAACAACCAGATTAACAGCTGTTCGTTCCAACAGTGAAACCGTGCGTCCCAGACACTTAAACTGACAAGATATCGGTTCTGGAATATCTGGTAAATCAGAGGCTTCCGCACTCTGAGTCGGAAGTATTTGAATAATTGATGACATTGATGTGGATGCTTGCATTAAATTACCCTGAAAGATGTCTAAATCTTTTAAGAGCCTGAATTTAGAAATTAGTTCCATAATTTTTCATTTTTCCGATCTTCTAAAGAGCCCCATAACGCACCTGAAACGGAACCTGCTCATCATTTTGAGGTCTGATAACGATATTTACAGTCTGATGCGCGCAGGGCTTTATTCTGAAAGCAACCACATCAACCTACGCCCACCCAAAGCCTGCTGACCGGTTTCGCCAACAAACCGTTTCAAGCAGGGTTCCTGGCCGCAACGGAAGCACTTTTCATGGCAAAAGAGTCTCAAACCATCCATCCCACAGGGATATAGCCCCACCCCGGGATGATCCCAAAGGTATTGAGGACGCTTTTTGGCAAAAGAGACCATTACAGGGACGGCAAGTCACCCCCGCTGTGGTACTTAACGCCTATGGAAAAGATAGAACCTCTCTCAGAGGTGGCTTTTTTCTGTCAAAACTTTGCTTGCAGAACATTCTACTCAACCGTAGAAAAGTGACCCCGGATCAGGTCATTCAGGAATTCACCCGGAAGCCAGATCGAAATAAGTATCTGGTGGCGATAACGCGCTTCAAAGCAGAATGTTGTCAGAAAGGCCTGCTGTTGAAAGGCCGGCGGATCTCACCGGATGAGGTGGTTAACGAGTTTCAGGCCGCCCGGGCAACACTGGAGCTGGCTCGCTTTATGGAAGAATGTTGTCTGAAGGGCTTGCTGTTAAAGGGCCGACAGGTCACACCGGAAGCGGTGGTCAGGGCCTTCCCGGATAGTCTGCCAGGCAAACTGGGGATCGCACGCTTTATGGAACAATGTTGCCTGAGGGGTTTGCCGTTAAATAGCCAGCAGGTGACACCGGGCGACGTGGTTAAGGCTTTCCCGGAGAGTCCGGAAGGCAAACTGGGAAAAGGACGCTTCACAGCGGAATGCTGCCTGAAGGGCCTGATATTGAATGGCCAACGGGTCACACCGGATGCCGTGGTCAGGGATTATCAGGCAGCCAGAGCAACACTGGAGCTAGCGCGTTTCAAAGCAGAATGCTGCCTGCAAGGCTTGCTGCTGAGAGGCCAGCAGGTCACACCGGATGTGGTGGTTAAGGATTTCCCGGACAGTCCGCAAGGCAAACTGGGTATTGCACGCTTCAAAACGGAATGCTGCCTGAGAGACCTTGCATTGCATGGCCGACAGGTCACACCAGACGAGGTGGTTAAGGATTTCCCGGATAGTCTGCATGGCAAACTGGGTATTGCACGCTTCAAAGCGGAATGCTGTCTGAGGGGCCTGATGTTGTATGGCCAGCAGGTCACACCGGATGCCGTGGTTAACGATTATCAGGCAGCCAATGCGACACTGGAGCTAGCGCACTTCAAAGCAGAATGTTGCCTGAAAGGCCTGCTGTTGAAGGGCAGGCACATTACACCGGATGAGGTGGTTAAGGATTTCCCGGATAATCCGGAAGGCAGACTGGGGCTGGCGCACTTTAAGGAACGATGTTGCCTGAAGGGCATGACATTAAATGGCCAGCAGATCACACCGGAAACGGTGGTTAAGGGGTTCCCGGATAGTCCGGAAGGCAGACTGGGGACATTACGCTTCAGCGAACAATGTTGCCTGAAGGGCCTGGCGTTGCATGACCAGCTGGCCAAACCGGAGGTGGTGTTTAAGAATTATCAGGGGGCCGGGGCAACACTGGAGCTGGCGCGCTTCAAAGCAGAATGTTGCCTGAGGGGGCTGCCGCTGAACGGCCAGCAAGTCACACCGGATTTGGTGGTTAAGGGTTATCAGGCAGCCGGGGCAACACTGGAGCTGGCACGCTTTAAAGAGGAATGTTGCCTGAGAGGTCTGGTGTTGAATGGCCAGCAGGTCACACCGGATGCGGTGGTGAAGGATTTCCCGGATACCCGGGAAGGTAGACTGGGGATAGCGCGCTTTAAGGAACAATGTTGCCTCAGGGCCCTGGCGTTGAATCACCGGCAAGTCACACCGGATGAGGTGGTCAGGGGTTTCAGGGCAGCCAGAGCGTCTCTGCCGCTGGCACGCTTCAAAGTGGAATGTTGCCTGAGAGGACTGGTGGTTAATGGCCAGCAGGTCACACCGGATGCAGTGGTTAAGGATTTTCCGGAAAGTTCGGACGGCAAACTGGGAATAGTACGCTTCAGGGATCAATGTTGTCTGAGGGGCCTGGCGTTCAATGGTCAGCAGATTTCACCGGAGGCGGTGGTTAAGGATTATGAACGCGGTGGCTGGTTGCTCGAAAAAGCTGTTTTTTATTCTCAGCTGGCATTGAATGCAAGAGAGCTGAATAGCGCCTGTCTGGATAATCGGAAAGTACTGGCAGCGTTTAATGAAGTACCCGGGGATCACTCTGCAAAGCAAATCAGGTATCTGATTCAAAAGTTGAAACAATCTCAAAAGTACGAGGAAACCAGCGAAGCTCAGGAGACACTTCAAGAGGCCTGGCAAATCCTGAACAGCGTATCGGTCAAAGACGATGAGCATGATCGACTGCAATGTCTATTGAAATTCATGGCTATGCAGCATGGGCTGACAATTGATCATCAGGTGGTGTCAGCGAAACAGGTATTGCAATCCATCACCCCCCTGAGGCACTCATTCAAGAATTCACGTATACATTTTTTCTTCCTGGCACACTGTTATATCACCAGCCATTCTATTAATGGACAAGTCATCCATAAGGAACAGGTTCTGAATTGCCTTCAGCATTTTCCGGAAGGAAGCAAACGGCACCATGCGTTGGTCTCCTGGTTTGAGCAACGCAACTGCGAAGTTCACAAAGCCAGGATAATTGACAGTATGCTGCGGGCAAATACCGTTGCCTCAGGGGGCAGTCCCCAGGGGTACGCAGCCTCTGCCAGTCAACACACAGCGGATGTTCCCGTGCACAGGAAGTATACCGTAGCAACAGCAGGCGGACCGGGCTTACCGGAAAGGCAGGCTTCCCGGTTAAATGTGCTGATACTGAGAACACTGGAGATCATCCAGGAAATCAATGACGCCTGTGACGTTCCCGCCCTACTGGTGACCGGTTCATACGCGCGCTATTTACAGAACCTCTGCTCATCATTCAATGATATTGACATTATTTGCACGACAGATGAGTCTGCCAGAACCCTCTTTGAAAAGCTGCAGGTACTTAACACCGACAGGGATTCAGAAATCCCCAAGAGCATGACCATCAGCCGGGTTCCGGGATGTCCGGCGATTAAACTCCCGACAGCTTACAATATTCAGCTTAAAGACGGTGATCTGGGTATGAAAGTAATGGACTTTCAGGTCAGTATTGACGCCCTGGTAACAGACAGAAATACAGCACGATTGGTCATTGACGTTCCTGGCGTGAGCAGGCCGGTGTGGTGTTTGTCGTTTGCTGAAGAAACCGGATTACTGAACAATACGCTGGCATACCTTGCCGATAACCTTGACCTGCTGACAGATCGGTTGCAAAGAAGAGAGATATTTTCCATACCACGAACCATTCTGTTTAATTTTCCACAAAACCCGGAGGAGCATATTTATGGCCTGCTGATGCGCTCCCTGCTCACCCTGAATAAAGCCAGGCAGTTCATCGCTCTGCACCGTGAAAGCAAGCCCGAAAAACCTGACTGCCAGACTTACCAGCGGCAAAAACAACAACAGCACCTGCAAGTGCTGACTGAGAATCTTCAAGTGAAATTGAAGAGCCATAGTTACCGCCAAGCGTTTGAGCACAGAGTTAACAGATGGCTATTGACAGCTCCCCATGAGAGTGATTACGAGATCAAAAGAAGGGACTTTATCACAACACTGCTTGCGATGATTCAGCTTGACTAACATCAAGGCCGTCAACCGCTTGCATAAAATGATAAGCCCCCCTAAAAAAGAAGTATGCCCTGAGTTTTCCAACACCTTGAGAAATCACAACAATCACTGC
Organism: Thalassotalea sp. G20_0; assembly: GCF_017744175.1. Taxonomy (NCBI): domain Bacteria; kingdom Pseudomonadati; phylum Pseudomonadota; class Gammaproteobacteria; order Alteromonadales; family Colwelliaceae; genus Thalassotalea; species Thalassotalea sp. G20_0. Next base: position 26,209 of record NZ_JAGHQV010000009.1, read on the forward strand.
CATTAAGAGGTTGCAAAATAATATGCTTGTATCCGCTGTTACCCATCACAATAGACGACTTATTGATTATAAAAAAACCCCGAAAAACCGTCAAAACAAAAGAAAACAGCGACAGGAAAACAACAATCCCTCGAAAAAGGTCAGGCTGGATACTGTCCGGATAAACCATCAGGGGCGTGTTAAACAGGCGGGATTAAAAAAGAAACTACCGGAATACCAGGTGGCTACGGCAAAAAGTCAGCCTGTTCACCAAAACTCTCAGATAAGTGAACTGCAGATTGATTCAAAGCAGAGCACTGAAAGTCATTCAATTCCCACAATACTGAATAGAGTGCTGGATGATATTCGTAAAATGGATATTGAGTATGCCATAGGTCCTGATAAATCCGCTCAAATGCCAAAGCATAAGAGATTATCCATTCACGGTAATTTCACCTATGTTGAAAAGATTTATAAACATTTACTGGTACCGAAGATTCATCACTTGATACAGGAATTTTCCCCTATTAATGACTTAAAACAACGGCAGACCAAATACGCCATGCAAATAGCAGAGTTAGTCAAAACCTACAAAGTAGCCCAATGCGATGAGATGACTCATTTAATGGCTTCCTGCTGCCTGGAAAATCCGACCATCAGCCTGTTTAAAATGGTGATCAACTTTTTTTTTGCGAGAACCGGATCAAAGAAAGGAAAGCTGGATAGATCCACCACTCATGTCTGTTTGGTGGTATGCCCAAATCGTTCAGGTGATAGTGTGCAGATGCAAAGCCAATGGTATGAAGCGGGATACAAACATGCCTATAGTGATCTGCATTGTGCTGACGGGAGCTACCATCAGCCGTCCTATATGGCTACTTCTGATCTTTACATTGCTGATCCGTGTCAGCATGAATATTGGCCAGGAAGCCAGTGGCAGCAATTTATCAGCAGTATTGCCGATCAATATCTCACACCAACGGGTAAAGATTTTAAGAAAATAAAGGTACAAATAACGCGCTATCACTCGGAAACTGCCGTTAAGGAGCTACCGGCCGCAGATATACAGACAGTGCCAGTTAACAGGGCTACCACAGACTATTCAGCCATACCCGCCTATTTTTATCTTGAAGAATTCGTAAACAAATTAAGGAAAAAAGTTCAGGGAGAAAAACAACGGGCTATTGAGATCACCAAGCAAAGACTGGTAAGAAATGGTGTAAAAATCCCGGCTTTTGACACCGTAAAATCAAAACACAGGAAAAAATGGTCAACAAATTTAATACGCGTTCTGGCCTGGAAAATGAACCTTGATGTTAACGTTCTGTGCCGTGAAGATTTAGCCATTATTAATCCAAAATCAGAGGACTACTATCAATATATAATTGACTTTTTAGGCAAATCAATAATCGAATCATCAAAACATATTAACAATATGACCAACAGCTTTAACAAGTATGGATTTCCATTTCCTGAACCATGCAGTCGATGTTTTTTACCATCAAAAAAGTGGCTGCCGGGCCATATCAGGCATCTGCTTAGAGTGGCCAAACCTGAACGATCATTTTCGGACGGCGAACTGATTAAAGTATTGAGAGTACTGAATCCTGTGGAACTACAAGATACCTATTTACGCTATTTACATGAGTATTTGCAAAATAAGCTGGTTGACAACCAGGGCCCCCGAATACTGGAAAATGCCTTGAGCAGCATTAAAGATGGGCCCCACCCCATCCCCCTCCCGGCCATTGCAGGATTCACCAGCTGGAATATATTGACTTTACGAAAACTGGCTGATTTATGTGTAGAAAAGTTTGGTGGCATCTCCGCAAAAACAGTTACCCCCTACCCTTCTGTTAGCAAAAGAGAAGTGATACCAACCTCACCCGATGAGTTTTCCGCCTGGTTTCTCAATAAAATCACCAATAATCAGTTTAATTTCAATAATTTCGATGGCAAGCTAAAGACTGCAAACCTGATTGTTCATATCCCCCCGATAGAAGGTATCACATTTAACCCCGTACCAAAAAGGGCTGACTGGATATTGTACTATGTCTATCAATACGGTTTTGACAAAAAAGAGATTTTCCATCAGACCTCTTCAACAACACTCTATCAAATGCTGAAACGCATTACCTCGCGGGTAAAGCAATCAGAGCTATACGAAAGATTATTGTATCTCAGCTCAACATGGAGTGACCTCAAAGCCAGCAGTTATTTGACAACCTTGAGAACACACAATATCAAACTGCCCGATGATTTAATGTATTGCACAGCCAAAAGCAGAATGGTTAAGATGCACGCAAGAGCAGAAAAACTGAAGGAATCTGGCTGGCTGGCAGCGGATATAGACCTGTCGCAGCATAGAACACCAAAACATAGAAAAGTTCTCTAACACCTTGAGAAACCATAACAATCACTGCCAATAACAGGTTAAATCATAATATGCTTGTAGCCACTGCTATCAATCAAAACACACGGCTTATGGATTATCAAAAGCCCCCAAAAAACTGTCAAAATAAAAGAAAACAGCAACAGGATAACAACAATCCCTCAAAAAGGATCAGGCTGGACAGTACCCGGATGAATCATCAGGGGCGTGTCAAACACGCAGGAGTACAAAAGAAACTACCAGAATACCAGGTTACTATGGCAAAAAGTCAACCTGTTCACCAAAACGCTCAGAAAAATAAACTGCAAATTGATTCAAAGCAAAGTGCTGAAAGTCATTCAATTCCCACAATACTGAGTAAAGTACTGGATGATATTCGTGAAATGGATATTGAGTATGCCATAAGCTCTGATAAATCCGCTCAAATGCCAGAGCATAAAAGGTTATCCATTCACGGCAATTTCACCTGTGTTGGAATGATTTATGAGCATTTACTGGTACCAAAGATTCATCACTTGATACAAGAACTCTCTCCTGTTAATGACTTGAAACAACAGCAGACCAAATACGCCATGCAAATAGCAGAGTTAGTCAAAACCTACAAAGTAGCCCAATGTGATGAGATGACTCATTTAATGGCTTCCTGCTGCCTGGAAAATCCGGCCATAAACCTGTTCAAAATGGTTATCAGCTTTTTTTCTGAAAGAGCCGTATCAAAGAAAGGAAGGATGAACAGACCTACCACGCATGTATGTTTGATGGTATGCCCAAGTCTTTCAGGTGATAATGTGCAGATGCAAAGCCAATGGTATGAAGCTGAACACAAACATGCTCATAGTGATCTGCATTGTGCTGACGGTAGCTATCATCAGCCATCCTATATGGCTACTTCCGGGATTTACGTTGCTGATCCGTGTCAGCATGAATATTGGCCAGGAAGCCAGTGGCAGCAATATATCAACAGTATTGTCGATCAATATCTAACACCAACGGGTAAAAATTTTAAGAAAATAAAGGTACAAATAACGCCTTATCATTCGGAAACTGCCGTTAAGAAGCTACCGGCCACAGATGTACATGAACTGCCAGTTAGCCGTGGTACCACAGACTATTCAGCCATGTCGGTCTATTCTTATCTTGAAGAGTTTGTAAAGAAACCAATAGATAAACCACGGACTACTGACATCACTATGCAAAGACTGGTAAGAAATAATGTAAAGATCCCTTCATTTGAGACCGTAAAGTCAATACACAGGAAAAAATGGTCAACAAGTTTAATACGAGTTCTGGCCTGGAAAATGAACCTTGATGTTAAAGTTCTGCACCGTAAAGATTTAGCCATCATTAATCCGGAATCAGAGGACTACTATCAATATATGATTGACTTTCTGGGTAAATCAACAATCGAATCATCACTAGATACTATCAAGATGACCAACAGCTTTAACAGGCATGGGTTTCCATTTCCTGAACCGTGCACTCGATATTTTTTACCATCGAAAGAGTGGCTGCCGGGCCATATCAGGCATTTGATTAGACTAGCCAAACCTGAACGATCATTTTCGGACTACCAACTGATTAAAGTATTGAAAGTACTGAATCCTGTGGAACTACAAGATACCTATTTACGCTATCTACATGAGTATTTGCAGAATAAGCTGGTTAAAAACCAGGGCCCCCGGGTACTGGAAAATGCCATCGGCTACATTAGGCGGGGAAAAATCCCTCCCCCTGCCATTCAAGGAATGACCAGCTGGAATATATTGACATTACGAAAACTGGCTGATTTATGTGTAAAAAAATTTGGCGGCGTCTCCGCAAAAACGGTTGTTCCCGATCCTTCTGCTGGCAAAAAAGAAGTTATACCAACCTCACCCGATAAGTTTGCCCACTGGTTTCTCAACAAACTTACTAACTGCCAATTTAATTTCAATAGATTCAATGGCAACCTGAAGACTGCAAACCTGATTGTTAACATCAGTCCGATAGAAGGTATTACATTTGATCCCGTACCGCAGAAGGCAGACTGGATGTTGTACTATGTCTATCAGTACGGTTTTGACAAAAAAGAGATTTACTACCAAGCCTTTTCAACAACACTCTATCAATTGTTGAAACGCATTACCTCACCAGAAAAGCACACAGAGTTATACGATAGATTACTGTATCTCAGCTCAACATGTAGTGGTCTTCACACTCACCATTATTGGAAAAAATTGAAAGAACACAACATCAAACTACCCGATGATTTAATGAATTACACAGTCAAGAGCCGGATAATTGAGATGCATGCAAGGGCGGAAAAACTGAAGGAATCTGGCTGGCTGGCAGCGGATATAGACCTGTCGTACCATAAAAAATCAAAACATAAAAAAGTTTTCTAACACCTGGAGAAACCATAACAACCGCTGCCAGTAACAGGTTAAATCATAATATGCTTGTATCCACTGCTACCCATCAAAACCCACGGCTTATGGATTATCAAAAGCCCCCGAAAAACCATCAAAATAAAAGAAAACAGCAACAGGATAACAACAACCCCTCGAAAAAGGTCAGGCTGGACACTACCCGGATGAATCATCAGGGGCGTGTCAAACACGAGGAAGTACAAAAGAAACTACCAGAATACCAGGTTACTATGGCAAAAAGTCAGCCTGTTCACCAAAACTCTCAGAAAAGTAAACTGCAAATTGACTCAAAGCAGATTTATGAAAGTCATTCAATTCCCACAATACTGAGCAAAGTACTGGATGATATTCGTAAAATGGATATTGAGTATGCCATAAGCTCTGATAAATCCGCTCAAATGCCAGAGCATAAAAGATTATCCATTCACGGTAATTTCATCTGTGTTGAAAATATTTATAAGCATTTACTGGTACCAAAGATTCATCACTTGATACAAGAACTTTCTCCTGTTAATGACTTGAAACAACAGCAGACCAAATACGCCATGCAAATAGCAGAGTTAGTCAAAACCTACAAAGTGGCCCAATGTGATGAGATGACTCATTTAATGGCTTCCTGCTGCCTGGATAACCCGGCCATCAGCCTGTTCAAAATGGTGATCAACTTTTTTTTTGCGAGAACCGGATCAAAGAAAGGAAAGCTGGATAGATCCACCACTCATGTATGTTTGATGGTATGCCCAAGGCTTTCAGGTGATAGTGTGCAGATGCAAAGCCAATGGTATGAAGCTGAACACAAATATGCTCATAGTGATCTGCATTGTGCTGACGGGAGCTATCATCAGCCACCCTATATGTCTAATTCCGAGATTTACATTGCTGATCCGTGTCAGCATGAATTTTGGCCAGGAAGCCAGTGGCAGCAATTTATCAGCAATATTGCCGATCAATATCTCACACCAACAGATAAAGATTTTAAGAAAATAACCGTACAAATAACGCCCTATCATTCGGGAACTACTGCTAATGAGCTAACGACTGCAAAGGTACAGGCGGCAGTACCCGTTAACAGTGATACTACAGACTATTCAGCAATACCTGCCTATTTTTATCTTGCGGAGTTCGCAGCCAATACAGCGAAAAAAGCTAAGAAACTGAAACAACGGGCTGCTTTGGTCACTAAGGAAAGACTGGTAAGAAATGGTGTAAAAATCCCTTCATTTAACACCGTAAAATCAAAGCACAGGCAAAAATGGTCAACAAACTTAGTACGAGTTCTGACCTGGAAAATGAACCTTGATGTTAAAGTTCTGCACCGTAAGGATTTAGCCATCATTAATCCAAAATCAGAGGACTACTATCAATGCATGATTGACTTTTTAGGTAAATCAACAATCGAATCACCACAACATGTTATCAATATGGTCAAAAGCTTTAACAAATATGGATTTCCATTTCCGGAACCATGCAGTCGATATTTTTTACCATCGAAGGAGTGGCTGCCAGGCCATATCAGGCATCTGGTTAGAATAGCCAAACCTGAGCAATCATTTTCGGACAGTGAACTGATTAAAGTATTGAGAGTACTGAACCCTGTAGAACTACAAGATACCTATTTACGCTATCTACATGAGTATTTGCAAAATAAGCTGGTTAAAAACCAGGGGCCCCGAGCACTGGAAAAAGCCTTCAGCACCATTAGACAGGGGAACATCCCCCTCCCTGCCATTGAAGGAATCACCAGCTGGAATATATTGACATTACGAAAACTGGCTGATTTATGTGTAAAAAAGTTTGGCGGAATCTCCGCAGAAACGGTTGCACCCTATCCTTCTGTTGGTAAAAAAGAAGTGATACCAACCTCACCCGATGAGTTTGCCCACTGGTTTCTAAATAAACTTACTAAATATCAATTTAATTTCATTAGTTTCGATAGCACTCTAAAGGCTGCAAACCTGATTGTTAGCATCAGCCCGATAGAAGGTATCACATTTAACCCCGTACCACAGAAGGCAGACTGGATGTTATACTACGTTTATCATTACGGCTTTGACAAAAAAGAGATTTACCATCAGGCTCCTACAAACACAGTCTATCAAATGCTGAAACGCATTACCTCCCGAAAAAAGCATTCAGAATTATACGATAAATTATTGTATGTCAGCTCAACAGGTTGTGGTCTTCGATCTCTCAGTATTATCAGGAGCCTGAAAAGACACAACATCAAACTACCCGATGATTTAATAGATTACTCAGTCAAAGACCAGGTGACTGAGATGCATGCAAGAGCAAAAAAACTGAAGGAATCTGGCTGGCTGGCAGCCGATATAGACTTATCGCACCATAGAATATCAAGACATAGAAAAGCTTTATAGTGTCTTGAGAAATCACAACAACCGCTGCCAGTAACAGGTTAAATCATAATATGCTTGTATCCACTGCGACCAATCAAAACACACGGCTTATGGATTATCAAAAGCCCCAAAAAAACCGTCAAAACAAAAGAAAACAGCAACAGGATAACAACAATCCCTCAAAAAAGGTCAGGCTGGACACTTCCCGGATGAATCATCAGGGGCGTGTTAAACAAACGAGAGATCAAAAGAAACTACCGGAATACCAAATTGCTATAGCAAAAGGTCAGCCTGTTCGCCAAAACTCTCAGAAAAGCAAACTACGGATTAACACTAATAGGAGCACTGAAAGTCATTCAATTCCCACAATACTAAGTAAAGTACTAAATGATATTCGTAAAATGGATATTGAGTATGCCATAACTTCAGATAAATCCGCTCAAATGCCAGAGCATAAAAGATTATCCATTCACGGCAATTTTACCTGTGTTGAAAAAATTTATAAGTATTTACTGGTACCAAAGATTCATAACTTGATACGAGAACTTTCTCCTGTTAATGATTTGAAACAACAGCAGACCAAATACGCCATGCAAATAGCAGAGTTAGTCAAAACCTACAAAGTAGCCCAATGTGATGAGATGACCCATTTAATGGCTTCCTGCTGCCTGAAAAACCCGTCCATCAGCCTGTTCAAAATGGTTATCAGCTTTTTTTTTGCGAGAACCGGATCAAAAAAAGGAAATCTGCTGGAAGGAACCACCACTCATGTATGTTTGATGGTATGCCCAAGTCTTTCAGGTGATAGTGTGCAGATGCAAAGCCAATGGTATGAAGCTGAACACAAACATGCCCATAGTGATCTGTGTTGTGCTGACGGGAGCTATCATCAGCCATCTTATATGGCTAATTCCGAGATTTACATTGCTGATCCGTGTCAGCATGAATTTTGGCCAGGAAGCCAATGGCAACAATTTATCAGCAATATTGCCGATCAATATCTATCACCAACGGGTAAAGATTTTAAGAAAATAAAGGTACAAATAACGCCCTATTATTCGGAAACTGCCGTTAAGGAGCTACCGGCCATAGATATACAGGCAGTACCAGTTAACAGGGATACCACAGACTATTCAGCCATTCCCGCCTATTTTTATCTTGCAGAGTTCGTAAATAAACAACAGGCTACTGAGATCACCAAGCAAAAACTGATAAAAAATAAAGTAAAGATCCCTTCATTCAACACCGTAAAATCAGTATACAGGAAAGCATGGTCAATACGTTTAATACGAGTTATGGCCTGGAAAATGAAACTCGATATTAAAACTCTGTACCGTCAGGATTTAGCCATCATTAATCCAAAATCGGAGGACTACTATCAATATATGATTGACTTTTTAGCTAAATCAACAGTCGAATCATCAAATCATATTAGCAATATGGCCGAAAGCTTTAACCTCCATGGGTTTCCATTTCCTGAACCATGCAGTCGATATTTTTTACCATCAGAAAAGTGGCTGCCAGGCCATATCAGGCATCTGCTCAGAGTAGCCAAACCAGAACGACCATTGTCGGACTGGGAATTCATTAAAGTATTGAGAGTACTGAATCCTGTGGAATCACTAGATACCTATTTACTCTGTCTACATGAGTATTTGCAAAATAAGCTGGTTAAAAACAATAGAGGACGAATACTGGAAAATGCCTTGAATAGTATTAAAGATGGGTCCCACCCCATCCCCCTCCCGGCCATTAAAGGAATCACCAGCTGGAATATATTTACATTACGAAAACTGGCTGATTTATGTGTAGAAAAGTTTGGCGGCATCTCCATAAAAATGGTTACTCCCCATTCTTCCGTTGGCAAAAAAGAAATTATACCAACCTCACCCGGAGAGTTTGCCACCTGGTTTCTTAATAGACTTACCAGATATCAATTTAACTTCAGTAATTTCGATGGCAAGCTAAAGCGTACAAACCGGATTGTTAACATCAGTCCAATAGAAGGTATCACATTTAACCCCGTGCCACAGAAGGCAGACTGGATGTTGTACTATGTCTATCATTACGGCTTTAACAAAAAAGAGATTTACCATCAGGCATCTACAAGAACGATCTATCAAATGCTGAAACGCATTACCTCCCGGAAAAAGCATTCAGAATTATACGATAAATTATTGTATGTCAGCTCAACAGGTTGTGATCTTCGATCGCTCACTGTTATCAGGAGCCTGAAAGAACACAACTTCAAAATACCCGATGATTTAATGGATTACACAGTCAAAGACCAGGTGACTGAGATGCATGCAAGAGCGAAAAAACTGAAAGAATCTGGCTGGCTGGCAGCCGATATAGACTTATCGCACCATAGAATATCAAGACATAAAAAATAAGAGCACTCCATAACCGATAAGGCAACACTCGATGGCCTGATGGCCCGTGACACCAATAATTCGGTATATGTTGGTATTGAAAATTGCTCTCAAACATCCGTTAATCGCCACCCGCAACACCATAACAAGCAGTTGATATCTGAGGGTACACTTGAACGAATTACTATTGATTGGCCAGCTTTTGTTATTTTACGGTATGGTCATTTTAACTTACCGCCTGTTCGGTAAAATGGGGCTCCTCTGTTACACCGTGCTGGCCATCGTGGCCGCTAACATAGAAGTACTGGTGCAGATCAATGCCTTCGGTATGGAGATGACCCTGGGGAATATCATGTTTGCCACCACCTTCCTGGTGACCGATATCCTCAGTGAGGTGGGTGGTAAAAAATGGTCTAACTACGCAGTCAATGTCGGCTTCTTTACCTCGGCACTGTTTATTGCCATTTCCCAGAGTTGGCTGTATTTCATGCCCAATTCACTGGATTTTGCCATGCCGCATATTCAGGCCATCTTCAGCAACACGCCTCGCCTGATGGTTACCGGCCTGCTGGTTTATGCCATTACACAGCGCTTTGATGTGTGGCTTTACCACAAAATCTGGCGCTGGACCGGGTTTACCAAGAATTATCTGTGGCTGCGCAACAATGTGTCCACCATGATCTCCCAGTTCTTGAATGCAATTCTATTCACCTTCGGTGCATTTTACGGGACGTTCCCGGTGCTGGACCTGCTCAGTATCATTATCACCAGTTATGGCATCTTTATGGTGACCAGTCTGTGTGATACACCTGCCGTGTATCTGTGCAGAAACATCAAGGTCAGGGAAATATGGGAGCGTACATGAAAGTCATTATTACCGGAGCCAGCGCAGGTATTGGCCTGGCGGTTTGTCAGCGTTTTCTTCAGGATGAGCGCATCACCGTGGTGGGTATCGATGTTAACCCCGGCGAACTTGATAACGCCCGTTACCACCATTTTGTGGCCGATGTGGCAAACCCGGAATTGCTCCCTGACATTAAGGGCGTAACACATCTGATCAACAACGCCGGGGTGCAAAACACCACACAGGACATCGCCATCAATTTAGGCGGGGTGATGAACTGTACCAGGCTGTACGGCCTGCAACCGGCGATTCAATCCATTGTTAATGTTGCCTCTGCCAGTGCTCATTCCGGTGCTGAATTTCCAGAGTATGTTGCCTCCAAAGGCGGTGTTGTCGCCTACACTAAATGGACTGCGCTTCAGGTTGCTCAATACGGTGCCACCTGCAACAGTATTTCCCCCGGAGGCGTGCTTACCGAACTGAACAGGCCGGTCATGGACGATCCTGAAAAATGGCAGGCCATTATGGATGAAACGCTACTGCCAAAATGGGCCAGTTCTGAAGAAATAGCACAGTGGGTTTACTTTATGGCGGTCATCAATCGCAGTATGACCGCACAGGATATTCTGGTGGATAACGGCGAGATGGCGAAGGCTAACTTTGTCTGGTGATCGATACCAGAGGTAGCGCTGAGTAACCCGGGTCAGAACTCGAAAGGAATTTGCGGCAGGTGATATTCACAATAATGTCATGGGTAAAGTTTATCCTGATTGACACGATATAAGGACTCCACTCTTGAAGACTGAAAAAGATTGAGTTCGCTAACGCTCCCAAAAAACAAAAGCAACGAAGCGTGTTTCAGTATTTCACTGCAAAGGAATTGCAACCATGAAAAAGCACCTTTTTCTACTACCCGGCCTCAAAACTGCCAGAGAACTTTCCGAACAACTGGAAAGTGCTGGGATTGATCACAACCGCATTCATATCGCTCACCAGGATCATTCATGTGACACAAACTACAACCTTAACCATCTCAACTTGCTGAAAAAAAACGACACCATTCACAGTGGTGCTATAGAATTCAAGGTTGGTGTCATTCTGGCAGCGACGGTTGGATTCCTTACCTACAACCTTTGGGAAGGTCATCCTGCCGGCGGTATTGGCACCGTCTTCGCCTGCCTGATCGCCCTTGGCTTCCCTGCCTGGCTCGGCGGGATGATCGGTGGCTCGAGTGATAATGGTCGTCTGCAGCCCTGTCATGATCATATTCAGCAAGGTGGCGCGGTAGTTATGGTCAATATCAAAACCCGAATAGAATGGGAAAGAATGAACGAAACCGTATCAAATTATGCACCCGCAAGAGCTGCCGGTGTGGCCTGTGGACTTGAAAACCCTTTTTCGGGACAATTGATTCCGGGAAGATCTCTACGATAAATCGTCGTTTTCTTCATCAGCGGGCAAATAAGGAGAAGATCAATGACCCTTAGAGAACTGAAAAAAGCCTTTAAAGAAAACCATCTGCCTGTCGAGCTGCTGAGTCAGGAAGGAGATATCTATTTATGCCGGGTGGATGGGAAGCACCTGCTGAGTAATCACGATGCCACCCCCACTATTTTCCATAGCATTAGTGAGGCAAAAGAGGTCCTTGGGGATGATATTGCTCATCACTTGCAGCTGGTTTATTCCGAAACCTATGATGAGATGATCCATCCTGAAAACCAGGCCAACTCATCAAAATGAGCCTGGGAAAAGTATTTCTCAGGCTCATAAGCCAATCATCGATTTGGCGTAGACCGTCCGCTCCATATCAACCACGTCAACAGTAATGGAGACATTATCCAGGGGAGTTCCCTCTACAGCATCCAGCAAAATACCGGACAGTTCCTGTTTCTGTTGCAAACTCCGTCCGGATAGAATTCGAGCCGTTACATGAATAAACCGTATCCCCTGTTCCGTACCTACACGATAATGGTCGTAAGGTAGCGCCCGGACCTTAATGGCCGACGTGTCAAACAGCCCGGAGCTGACAGCTCCCTGATACACACTTTCCATCAGGGCCTCTGGACTGACAATTGCTTCCAGTGGCCGCGAGTATTCGATAATACAGTGTGGCACGCAAAACCTCCTTGCAAATGACATAAGGACGAGATTAACCCAACTTCTGTTTAGATGCCCAGATTGCCAGTTTGTGCTTCATGGTCACCTGGGATACCTGATCCTCTGGCAAAGGCTGGATGAGGTTATCATGGACCAGCAGCCGGTATATATATTCAATTTTTTCATTGGCAGAATCGGTCGCCTCAAATTTCACAACCCCCCGCTTCTCACCATACTTCATGCCATATTCAATGGCCTTCTTTACCAGCTCTTTTTCATTCTTCAGTTTCTTCATTGGTGCCTCATTCGATCCAGTAGTGTATTAGGACATTAGCTTTTATAAACCATTTATGGCAAATCAGGAGACTGACCAGCAACACTATTACCGGTGCAGGTTTACTCTGAAATTCCCAAACACATCAGCCTGTCATGCGCTATTCCCAACGGTTATTACCAAAAGCGCTATTCCCTCACGGGTTCAAATAAGGTAAAAGTTCCTTATGAGAACCCCGAAACGAATCCAACCCCTGGTTGATGAAGGACTGGTGGATGAAGTACTCCGCCAGCTAATGAGTGGTAAAGAAGCCGATGTCTATGTGGTGCGCTGTGGCAATGATATCCGCTGCGCCAAGGTTTATAAGGAAGCGGCCAGGCGCAGCTTTAAAAAAGCCGTCCAATATCAGGAAGGTCGCAAAGAGCGCAACAGTCGCAGGCAGCGAGCCATCGAGAAAGGCTCCAGATATGGCCGGAAACAACAGGAAGAGACCTGGCAGAGTGCCGAGGTTGACGCCCTGTTCCGCCTGGCCAGAGCGGGCGTAAGAGTCCCACAGCCTTATATCTGCCTGGATGGCGTACTGTTGATGGAACTGGTGACGGATGATGAAGGCCAGGTTGCCCCACGCCTGGGTGAAGTGACCATGTCCGCCGATCAGGCCCGTGAAGACCACGCCACCATGATGCATTATGTCATGCTGATGCTCTGTGCCGGCCTGGTTCATGGTGACCTGTCGGAATTCAATGTTCTGGTGGATGATTACGGTCCGGTGATTATTGACCTGCCCCAGGCCGTGGATGCCTCGGCCAACAACCATGCCCGCTCGATGCTGGCCAGGGACATCAACAACATCACGGAATACTATGGACAGTTTGCACCGGACCTGTTGAACAGCCAGTATGCCAAAGAGATGTGGGCACTCTATGAAGATGGCGAACTGATCCCGGAAACCGAACTGACCGGCCTGTTCACCGAAGCGGAGCAAGCCGCCGATGTGGACTCAGTGCTGGCCGAAATAAAAGCGGTTCTGGCTGAGGAGCAGAAACGGCAGGAACGTCTGCGAGAATCTGATAATCCTGATGCCTGACTGAGACGGAAGCCAGCCCTACCGGTCAGGTGGGGCAGGCCCGATCAAAACAACGCTCAGGCTTGGGTGTTGCAGCGCCAATCGATCAGTTACTTCATTTAACTGGCGGTATGTTGATGTTCCTGAATATCTGATTAGCCCTTTGACAACAGGTTTCAGGGAAATATCAACATCATTTTTAATTGATTATTATTTGACCTCTGTCAATCTTTCCAGTTGATTTAATAAATACAATCAGAACCAGAATTTTATCTCATTAATGGTTCTTTTTCCTACAGAACTGTTTTGAAAGCCATGGGACAGAATATATGCAGGAAATATTGATAACAGGAAACAATTGAAACAACGCGTTCATTATTGTTTTCAAAAAATATTTACAGGTGGTATCGCCATCTGAAAAGCAGGCAGGCAAAATCCTTTGCAAGGATTAACGAACAGCAATGCCCTGTGCTACTTACTTTTCTTTTTTCTTTGCCGTGGAAAATCGTTTGTTTATTGCTGTTATTTGTTTTTCTTTTTTTATTTAACAGTGGTACTAGCTGTTTTATTTTGGCATTGATATTTGGATAACAAATACAGCATTCGGTTAGTGACAGAAATTATAAACCTGGTTTTAAGTGAGGCATCAATGGCAACTGGTACGAATCGTGGCTGGGTCGTAGTGACGGCTGGCCTGGCGATTAACTTAATGTTCGGCAGTCTTTACACGTGGAGTATCTTCTCCGAGAATTTTATTAACACTCAGGGCTGGACCGCTTCTCAGGCATCCACACCCTACGCAGCGGCCATTGCCGCGTTTGCGCTGGTCATGCTGGTAGGTGGTAAGCTGCAGGATCGCCTTGGGCCGCGCGTAGTGATCACCATCGCAGGTTTGTGTACTGCGGCAGGTATGTTCCTGTGCAGTGCCATGCCCACGGAAACCGGCGTTATCCTGGGTTTTGGTGTCCTCAATGGTGCAGGCATCGGTCTGGGTTATTCCGCAACGGCTCCGGCAGCGGTGAAATGGTTCAAACCGGAGCAAAAAGGGTTAATTGTCGGTCTGGTTGTCACCGGCTTTGGTTTGGCACCGCTGTATGCGGCTCCACTGGCCAAATACCTGATCGCAGAATACGGCCTGTTTGCCAGCTTTAATATACTGGCGGTGTTCTTCGGTAGTGTGATCGTAACTGGTGCCCAGTTCATGAGTGTTCCGGAAACCACAACAAGCATGGCGACTGCGGATAAAAAGGCCAAAGAGACCCCGGTTGTTGCTGATGGCCCGGAGACCGGTGAGTACAACTGGAAGCAGATGATCAGGACGCCACAGTTTGCCATGTTGTGGCTGATGTTCCTGGCAGGTTCCATGACCGGCCTGATGATGATTGGTCATATTGGTAACATTGCCAAGCTGCAACTGTCCGATACATTTAACATTACCCTGCTGGTTCAGGCGTTCTCTGTCGCCAATGCTTTGGGCCGTCCGGGTGCTGGCTTAATATCTGACAGGATCGGTCGCGCCCGCACCATGAGCATTCTATATACGTTGCAAGGTGCTGTGCTGTTGATGTTCGGTGGTTTTGATACCTTTAGCATGATACTGATGGGTTCATTGGTTATCACCTTCGGCTATGGTGCAATGCTGGCAGTATTCCCGTCTGCAACGGCAGACTTCTTTGGTACCAGAAACCTGGGCTTTAACTACGCTATCCTGTTCAGCGCGTGGGGTGTTGCGGGCATGGCGGGTCCGAAACTGGCAGGTTATCTGCTGGACACCACGGGCGGTTATGAGAGCACCTTTATGATCTGTGCCGGAGTCAGTTTTGCAGCGGCTGCTATCGGTCTTATGGTCAAACCGCCGAAAAAAGCGGCTGATTTTGCGGGAGTGCAAGTTGCTCAGGCCGCTTGAGTATTTTAATCAGGCTCTTGATGGATTTCGGGAGATTCCTGATCAACAACACCTGAAGTCCAGATAGAGTCGCTTGACCACGCTTCTGGATTAAAAGCCCGGCATGTTCCGGGCTTTGTTTTTGCCACTTGCCATCAGAACCATGACAATAATGAATAAATAGCAAAAACTTTACGACCAGAAACCCGCATACAACAAACCAGTCCGCAGCGTAATTGACCTGGGGCTTTCACAGTCCTTGTTGCACCAATGTAATAAAGAATTTTCGACAGTCTGGATGGCAATGGGGCCTCCTATACCAAGTTTACCGATGCAGAAACCGGAACCTATGTAAGTCATGGAATGAATCCACTCTTGTGTATAGGTATCTGACAGATTCAGATAACTAAATGGCTTAACTGTTTTTATATCATTGACAACAATTTCGTTATAACAGGTCATCACTTTTTTAAAAGAGAATCTGTTGACTCCACAGTGTAAAAAATGTTCAAACTGATGACAGGATGATTGCTGATCCTTACTGTCTTCGGAAGTCGTACAGTAGCTTTCTCCTTGTGAAATCCACTTGATAAATCGTTTCCCCCAGGCGACTGGAGGGTGATATTCATACTCCCTGCCATTCTGGTCTTTGGCAACAAAAGAAATGTCATCATCCTGGCCTTGAAAAAGCGACCTTATGTATTCATCAGTGCCCTCACCACAAATTGCTTTATAAGCCCTTCCTCCGATTTCAAAGCGGTGAATTATTGTTTTATTGGTAATAGCGGGATTAATTAATGACTGATCTGTCTGTATAAACGATTCCTTTATATAAATCTTAACAGTCTTTGCATGGCCTGTTTTCTTACTGGCAAATAAAGTGTTACTGCTGTCCTTCTGAGGACTGTTCGCTGTTTGTATGGGGTAAAGCTCTGTGGTTGCGTTAGAGGGTATATTCATTATTCATGGCTTCGTGATAACTTGGGGGTGCATCGTGCATGGGTTCATACGGCGGTGGATGGAGAGGAGGAGCAGTTATGTCCTGAGCCATAGACAAATTGTTATTGTGATACAAGGGTTGAGTATCAATAATCTCAGCGTCGGTAACCGGGACCGGTATCTTCTGGTCTTTTGCACCAGTACGATTAGAAAGCATATTGGCCGCAATATGGTCATCTTTTTTGCCAGTACAGGTTGATAGCTGCTCCCGGTTCGCGTAAAGATATCCCACCAGGCCTCCTGCCAGGCCTCCGGCCATTGCCATTGCTCCGGTAATGCAGTAACAGCCACAAGCCTTAACAGTCAACGTACAACAAGCGTCTACCCCCTTTGACATATTCTTGCCCGAAAAATTCCCATGCCAGAAATAAAGATTCAGTATTCACCTTGTCGATTGTAAACAGACAGTTCCTTTTACTAGTTTTGCGACAACGGATGAAATATTCGGACTAATCCATAGCAGGCCATGGACGATAAAAGTAAAGCTGGAAACAACATCACAGGGACGAACCATGATCATCAGAACTGCTACCACCATAACTCTTATTGCAGGATTAGCCATCAGTGCCGCATCAGCCATCGCCAACGAGAGAAGGGTCACTGGAGGTGATAATGCCTACTACATTGCTGACCATTCAGGCCCCACCTTCAGTTCCACCGACTTTGTCTGGCCTGAGAGCCGATTCAAAGGGGGTGACGGTTATGACGGCCCCGAAGATAACAGCAGCGCCTTTGAAGTTTATGTAATCCATGAAGAGAAAAAAGGCGGTGATAATCAATAGTTGATCCAAACCATTAAAAAAGCCCTCCGGAGAGGGCTTTTTTTTATACTACAGGCACAAGATGCCCATCTTCCAGGCGTAATGCCCGGTCCATCTGCCGGGCAAATACCATATCATGGGTCACGACAATAAAACTGGTGGTCAGCTGTTCACTGAGGGATTTCATCAACTCATGAATCTTGCTGGCGGTATGGGGATCCAGATTGCCCGTTGGCTCATCCATCAGAACCAGGTCCGGACTGCCGACCAGTGCCCGGGCAATAGCCACCCTCTGCCGTTCACCACCGGAAAGTTCTGCCGGCTTATGGCTGGCCCGTTTCGACAGCCCCACTATACCCAGCATTTCTTCAGCTCTCATGCTTGCCTGCCCCACGGATACCTCTTTTCGCAGCAGTAATGGCATGGCAACATTTTCCAGGGCCGTAAATTCTGGCAGCAAATGATGGAACTGGTAAACAAACCCCAGGTGACGGTTCCGCAATTCACCCTGTTGTTCAGATACCTTCATCAGCTGATGGCCACAAAGTATTACCTCACCGCTGGAAGGGTGATCCAACCCGGCCAACAGCTGCAGCAGCGTTGTTTTTCCTGAACCGGAAGTGCCGACAATCGCTACTCGTTCAGAGGGTGATACCAACAGGTCTATGCCTCTTAGCACCTCCAGTTTTTCAGGCCCTTCAGCAAATACTTTGGTGAGACTGCGGCACTCCAGAACTGCTCGGTTTTCAGGATTATTCATAACGAAGAGCCTCCGCAGGCTGGGTTCTGGAGGCTCGCCATGCCGGATACAGGGTTGCCAGGAAACTCATCAGCAAACCGGACACACTGATCACTGCGACATCCTGCCACATTAACTCCGATGGCAGGTAGCTGATAAAATAAACATCAGGGCTCAGAAAGTGGATACCCAATAATTTTTCCAGGGCACCTACAATTTCGGAAACATTCAGCGCACCGGCAATGCCCAGGGCAACCCCCAGCAGCGTCCCGATAACACCAATCAAGGATCCCTGAACCATAAATATTCCCATAATCATTTTGGGGGTCGCACCAAATGTGCGGAGGATGGCGATATCCCCCTGCTTATCGGTCACCACCATGACCAGCGTGGAGACAATATTAAAGGCGGCAACGGCAACAATCAGGGTGAGAAGCAGGCCGACCATGGTCTTTTCCATCTGAATCGCCTGAAACAGACGTCCATGGCTGCGGGTCCAGTCCTGAACGTAGTAGCGACCGGGCAAGGTAATCGCTACATCCCAGGCCAGTTTCGGTGCGGCAAACAGATCATCCATTTTCAGTCGTATACCTGTTACCCCTTCAGGCACCCGCAGAAAACGGGCCAGATCTTCACGATGGGCGTAGGCCAGGTTGCCATCCACATCGGCACCTACCGAGAAAGTACCAACGACAGTGAATCGTTTCAGGCGAGGCAAAACACCCGCCAGGTTGACACTGGCTTCAGGCAGAACCATGGTCACTTTATCGCCAACGGCCAATCCCAGATAATTGGCCAGAATATCACCCAGCAGAATACCAAACTCTCCGGGCTGCAGGTCTTCCAATGCGCCCTGCTTCATATGATCGGCAATAATAGAGACCCTTCTTTCATAGCCGGGATCAATACCGTAAACCAGCGTTCCCCGCACCAGATCACCATTGGCCAACATACCCTGGGCATCGACAAACGGCGCAGCCGCTTCGATGCCTTCTTTGTCCGGAATGGTATTGACCAGCGCCTGCCAGTCTTCAATACCACCACCGGCCGCCGTGATGGTGGCATGGGGAACCATACCCAGCACTCGCTGCTTTAGCTCCCGATCAAAGCCATTCATCACTGACAGCACAATAATCAGTACCGAAACACCCAGCGTCAGCCCCACCATGGATGTTCCGGAGATGAATGAGATAAAATGATTCCGTCGCTTTGCGCGGGTATAGCGCAAACCGATAAAAAAAGGTAATGGTCTAAACATTTATTCTGCCAGTATTCCTTGCGCCATCGGCGTGTCAGGGGCGGATTGGCCACTTGTTTGAAAAGCCAGTAAGCTGGCATTATGCCATAAAGCCGCATAATTCCCGTCGAATTTTCCTGCGCTTTGCGACTGTTTCCTCCCCCCTGTACGACGCAAGAAATATTAGCTTTTCGGTCTTACATGAGCAATGACGGTAAATAGCTTCCTGGGCAGATGCGGATTGTGGCTGGGAAAATAATTAGAACTCACTTTCAATGAACCACTGGCAGGAGTAATCTCTTTGCGTGATGCCTGATTAGCGCTTCAGCCTTCTTTTCGAGTCAAGCAGGACGCAAATATGATGAAAACACTTGTTGGTACTCTTTCCGTGACTATAGCAATTATTTGTTCGTCGTCTATTGTCCAGGTCACTGCCAATGAGCTTGCTCCCGACCAGACTCCGTATTCCGAAGGCATCACTGTGACCCCCGTGGGCAGTCAGTCTCAGGAGTTGCGCCAATCTCTGGCTTTACCAAAATACGGTCAAACCATGGATACAGTCAGGGAGATGCTGGGCAACCCCAGCCAGACGGAAACCATTGGTGAACCCGCCATCACCCGCTGGTATTATCCAGACCGGAAATTGACGGTGTACTTTGAAGGTAAACGGGTCTTGAGGTCAGTGGTTGATATCACGCCCTGAGTTATAAAAGCTGTTTTCTGAATTGCCCCGGCGGCATACCAAAATAACGCTGAAAAGCTTCATAAAAGCGGCTGAGAGAACTGAAACCACAGGCATAGCCAATATCGGCAATGGGCCGCTTGCTGTCCATAAGCAGCAATTGGGCTTTTTGCAGGCGCTGGAACTGCAGATATTGCTTGATAGAGACCCCCATCACACTGGTAAACAGGTTGGTCGTATAATTCTTGTGCAGGCCAAGATGAGCCGCCACATCGGCGGTTGAAATAGGCCGATGCAGGTTTTCCCCGATAAAGTGAATCATGGTAGAAACATGGTGAGCACCTTTCAAACGACCACTGCCCGGATGACCGGCAGCCGGTGCCTGCTCAAGATGGTCTTCGGCGAAGACACTTTCCGGGTGATCCCACCCCTGAAAACTGATGCGTTTCAACAGCAGTGACAGCTCTCCCAGAATAATCTCCTTTAATTCCGGGTGATCGCTGCGAAAATCCTCATGCCAGCGACTCAATCTCATGACCAGGTAGTCATGGTCCGGCTTTGCCAGGGCAATAGCGCCGGACATCACCTCCTGACGAAGTTGTCCCATCAGTGGCCACTGAAGAAATTCCGGTAAAGGGATATAGAGATTATAAAGGGTACCTTTTCCCGGATTTTTTTCCACCAGGCCCACCAGTCGATGGGGCATGTTGGCCCAGAAGATGGCCAGCCGGTTTTCAGGAATGCACTGCTCCCTGCCATTGACAATATAAGTGGCCGAGCAACCCAGCAGATAGTTCAGTTCAACATGGCCATGAACATGGCCACTGTCCATAATATAAGGGGCCCGGTTTTCGACATAAAAGATGTCCCCCTGAATATCGGAAATCGAGCCGGGCATGGGGACCACACCTTCGGTTCTGCGACCGGTTCCACGACACTGCCTGGCCGACAATAGCTGCTGACTGCTCACAAATATTGACCCTTATCAAAAAGCCCCACAATGATACCCATTGCCGTGGCACAAATCTTTGTTTTCGGGAAAAACAGAAAAAAAACCGTAAAAGAAATATCCTGCTGCCTGTTCGTAAAATGACCACAATCGATTATTTAACAGGCAGACAAACTGCCTGAACGAGGTAGACAATGAGTATCCTGATCACCGGCGGGGCTGGCTACATTGGCAGCCACACCTGTCTGGAATTACTGAATGCCGGTTATGACGTGGTCGTCGTAGATAACCTGTGCAACAGCCATGAGACCGCGCTACACCGGGTGGAAAGCCTGACGGGTAAGCAGCCCGCTTTTTATCCTGTTGATATACGCGATAAAGAGGCGCTCCGCACCGTATTCACCAAACACAGCATTGAAGCGGTGATTCATTTTGCCGGGCTAAAAGCCGTTGGTGAGTCTACCCGGATACCGTTGGCTTATTTTGACAACAACGTCAACGGAACAGTAAAACTTCTGGAAGTCATGGATGAGTTTGACGTACGACACCTGGTCTTCAGCTCTTCTGCCACCGTGTATGGCGACCCCCATGAAGTGCCGATCAGGGAAGACTTCCCGGTTGGCCAGGTTACCAACCCCTATGGACGCAGCAAATTCATGGTGGAGGAGATCCTGCGTGATACGGCGGCTTCTGATGATCGATGGAATTTCAGTATTCTACGCTACTTCAACCCGGTGGGAGCCCACGAATCCGGCTTTATCGGTGAAGACCCCAGTGGTATACCCAACAACCTGATGCCGTATATTGCCCAGGTGGCCGTTGGCAAGCTGGAGCTGCTCAACGTCTTTGGCAACGACTACGCGACCCACGATGGTACCGGTGTGCGTGACTATATCCATGTGGTTGATCTGGCCCTTGGCCATCTGGCGGCATTGCGAACCCACTGGACCGATCAGGGCGTCCACACCTACAACCTGGGTACCGGCAAAGGCAGCAGTGTTCTGGATATGCTGCACGCCTTTGAAAAAGCCTGTGGTAAACAACTGCCTCACCAAATCCAGCCACGCCGTCCCGGGGATATCGCCCAGTGTTACGCCGACCCTGCCTATGCAGAACAAAAGCTGGGCTGGAAAGCCACCCGCACCGTTGACGATATGACCATCGATACCTGGCGCTGGCAGTCAGAAAACCCGAACGGATTTAACCAATGACACAATTTAATCCTGTTGATCACCCACACCGTCGATTCAACCCGCTGATTGGCGACTGGGTACTGGTATCTCCCCATCGAGCCAAGCGCCCATGGCAGGGGCAGGTGGAAAAAACAGCGCCGGACTTTCGCCCCGTGCATGATCCGGAGTGCTTTCTCTGCCCGGGCAATGACCGTATTACCGGTGACCATAACCCGGACTACACCGATCCCTACATATTCCCCAATGACTTCCCGGCGCTGCTGACGGATACCCCGGATGCCACCAGCGAGTCAGACCTTTTCCAGAGCAGCTCTGCCAGGGGGGAAGCACGGGTGATCTGTTTTTCACCGGATCACAGTAAAACCCTGCCACAGTTGACCGAACAGGAAATCCGCAAGGTGGTGGATACCTGGGCAGAACAGGTCATCGAACTGGGGGAGACTTACCCCTGGGTGCAGCTGTTTGAAAACAAAGGGGCGGTGATGGGCTGTTCCAATCCCCACCCCCATGGGCAAATCTGGGCCAGCAGCTTTCTGCCCAACGAAGCCCGCAAAGAAGACGACAACCAGCGTCAATGGCTGCAGGAAAAAGGCACCAATCTGCTGGTTGAGTATGCCCTGCGGGAATCTGAGTCCGGTGAACGTACCGTCGTTGAAAATGATCACTGGATTGCCGTAGTTCCCTACTGGGCAGCCTGGCCGTTTGAAACGCTGCTGCTGCCCAAGCGACAGGTACTGCGCATGCCGGATCTGACCGAAGTGGAACGTGATGCCCTGGCCGACATCCTGAAAAAACTGACGACAAAGTACGACAATCTGTTCCAGACGTCATTCCCCTACTCTATGGGCTGGCACGGTGCGCCCTGTCATCAGGGTGAAGTCAGTACCGATGATAGCCACTGGCAACTGCACGCTCATTTCTATCCACCGCTGCTGAGATCAGCAACCGTTCGCAAGTTTATGGTGGGATTTGAAATGCTGGCAGAAACTCAGCGTGACCTGACCGCGGAACAGGCTGCTGCTCGTCTGCGCGAACTGTCCGATGTGCATTATCTGGCAAGCAGCCCAGAGCCTGCGAAAAGCCTTTAAGATTGCTCCGAGTTATGGAAAGTAAGATGAACCAGAAACAAACCCTGACTGCACTGTTCGAGAAAACCTTCGGCCATCAGCCAACCCACTATTTCCAGGCACCTGGCCGGGTCAATCTGATTGGTGAGCACACCGACTACAACGATGGCTATGTACTGCCCTGTGCCATTGACTACCAGGCAATGATTGCGGCTTCTCCCAGGGATGACCAGAAAGTCATGGCCACTGCGCACAGTTACGACGGGCAGGTCACCGAGTTTGAACTGTCCCTGCCGGTTCCGCACAGTGAAGAGGCCTTCTGGAGCAACTACGTCCGTGGTGTCGCCACCGTACTGCTGGAAAAGGAAATGAGCCTCAAGGGTGTCAATATTGCCATTATTGGCAATGTTCCCCAGGGTGCCGGCCTCAGTTCATCCGCCTGCCTGGAAGTGGTTACCGGTCTGACCCTGACCCGAATGGCCGGGCTGGATGTCAGCCTGAAAGAGCTGGCATTGATTGGCCAGCAGGCAGAGAACGAGTTTGTTGGCTGCAAGTGCGGTATTATGGACCAAATGATTTCCGCCTGTGGCAAGGAAGACCATGCCATGCTGCTGGACTGCCGGTCCCTGGATACCCGACTGGTGCCCATCCCTGAAAACGCGGCGGTGGTGATTATCAACTCCAATGTCAAACGTGGCCTGGTAGACAGTGAATACAACACCCGTCGTACACAGTGCGAAGCAGCAGCACAGCACTTTGGCGTCAAAGCCCTGCGGGATATTACCCTGGACCAGCTGGAAGCCAGCCAGGGCGAACTGGATGAACTGACCTACCGCCGGGCCCGCCATGTGGTGACTGAAAATGATCGCACCCTGGCCGCTGCCGAAGCACTGGGCAGGGGTGACCTGGAAGCCATGGGCAGATTAATGGCTGAATCCCATCTCTCCATGCGGGATGACTTTGAGATCACCGTACCACCCATCGACGGTATTGTTGATATTGTCAAAACTGTTATTGGCAATGAAGGCGGTGTCAGAATGACCGGTGGCGGCTTTGGCGGTTGCGTCGTTGCACTGATTCCGGCAGAAAAAGTGGATGCGGTCAAACAGGCGGTTACTGAACACTATCCGACCTGCTCCAATGGCCTTGTGGCTGATATCTACGTTTGCCGTGCCTCCCAGGGGGCTGGTGAAGTATAACCCTGCTAATCAATGGGACCCCTCAAGGGGTCCCTGTCCTGAAGTTATTGACTTCAGAAACCCGGTTCCCGGGAATAATATCGATACACATAAAAATACCTCTGAATCGCTTCAGAGGTATCCTCAGCCAGATGTTCACCTGATAAGTGTCACGCTTCGTCGCTGCTATCTCCGCTGAGAGGCATTGTTAACGACTCCATTGTATACATATCCCTCGTACTACTCACACTATGGTAGGTAATTTCCGAACGTGATCCAGAGTCAAAATTCTCATTTAATAGTTCCTGAATGTCAGGGTAAGGATCACGAAAGGAGTAATCCTCCGAGGATGAAAAGCCGTCCCCATAACGTCCCATCGGTGTCAGGCCACCTCTCAAACTGGAGCTGTCCTGCATGTGGGTCGGCCTTGATGAAACCATTGTTCCATCAGCTGTCAATTGACTCTGTAATTGCAATGAAGTGTACGCTGAATCCACACCAGCCTGGTTCAGACTACTCTGGCCGACGGCTGCACCCTCAACAACCCCCAGGTCGGCAGCAAGCCCTCTTTGGATCTCATACTGGGACACGCCATCAAAGCCTGACGTACTCGTTATCAATGAAGAAGAGCCTGACTCAATAGACCTCTCTTCTCTTTTAATGGTGACACTTGTCTTGCTACTACTTTCCATCAGCTCTGTTCTTGATTCCAGAGAAGCAAGTCTATTTTCGTTCTGTCCCTGCTCCGTTCTTATGGTCGAGAACTCTTTACCCAGTCCTTTTAAATCACTCTTTATATCATTCACCATTGAGGCAAAGTTCGGGATATTCATAATTGGTTCTATGTTGCGGATAAATTCCTGTATTTTTTCCTCACAACGCTGTAAACGACCACTGAAGTCATCCATACGCTTACCAGTCATTTGTACACCACCTTTTAGTTCAAGAATGCTTTTTTTAATACTGTTGATTACCTCCAGTTGTTCTCGTAACTCCCGGATCTCAACTTCTGCTTTATTCATTATAGAAATATGACCATTGATGGTTGCCGCCCCCTTCTTGCAATCCAGTTCAGATTCAGCCAGTTTTTGCTGCAGCTGATCGACCTGTTCACGCAGCGTATCTATTTGTGTCTGGGATACCCTTTGCTGTTCCTGAAGTATGGCAATTTTTTGCTCTTTTACTGCAACATCCTGGCGTAGTCTTTGAATTTCTTCCTTATTACCTTCAGCTTTAGCGGTAGCCAATTCGGCACTAAGGCCGCGTACCTGAGTGTTCAGATCACGAATCTCTTTCTCACGCGCCGAAATTGATGACAAATGAGTCTGAATTAATTCCTGCTGACTCTGGGTCGTTTGTTGAAAATTTTCAATATCTATTTTATGAGATTTCTGCTCCTTCATCAGAGCCTGATCCGTTTTACCCTTTTCAAGTAAAGCTGCATCGTACAGGGCCCGGTTATCCCTGGCCTGCTTATGAGCTGTTTCCAATTCACCCGTTAGTTTCTGATTTTTCTGCTGCAACTCTGTATTAAGGGTTTTTGTATTATTAAACTCCGTTCCCATGCGATGCATAGTGCCAAGTTCTGACACCTGTTGTTCGATTCGTTGCTCTAAACCTTTAATATTTTTTTCACTTTCTTTCAGTTCTTGCTCCAGATGAGCAACCCGTGCCTTACTTTGACCCACCTCCTCCCGTAAAGAGTCAACTTCTTTTCCCATTCGTGCACGTTCAGTCTGGAGATTTTCTATTAACTCCAGTTTCTCCTTTAGCGTGGTCTGCAGTTGCCTGGCGCGTTCCGATACGTGATTTTTATCCGCCTGAACCCTTGTCAGCTGCTGTTCCAGGGAAAGTGCCTCTTTCTTTACTTCCGAAAGTTCTTTTTGTGTATCACTTAATAAATTCTCCGAGCGGGTCAGTTGACCATTGGCAGCCTCCAGACTGGTTTTCGTGTTATGTAGTTCATTTTGCAACCGGGTCTCATTTTTCCGATATGAGTCCAACTCTTCTCTTAACTGGTTCTTCTTCAGGTTTATTGCAGACAGCGCCTGCCCATCCCGCTCAATCTCTTTGTTCAAAAAAGCCACGCGACGATCCATATTCTCAATAGTCGCTGACAGCTCTGACTTTTCAGTCACCAGCTCTGACATTGTGGTTTTCAGCTGAAGATTCTTCTCAGCCTCTGCATACATCTTTTCTTCAGCATTGCTTGCATGGTCTAACGCGCGATTGAGCTGACCTTCCAGAGACTGTTTATCGGCATGCGCAGATTGCAGCGCATTGTTTAGTCGGGCTACCTCTTGCTCTGCCTCGCTCCATTTCAATTGAACCTGCTCCGATTGCTCTCTCTCCCCTTTGAGCTCATGGTTGACAGTATTAAGAGTGTCTCTCGTCTGCTCCTGTAACTCAGTTAATGATGTTTTCTCAGCCAGTAGCTCCACGATTGTTTGACGAGCCATCTGGTGAGAGTCCAGGAGTCGCTCGGTACAATCAGTCATACGCTGGCTCGAATCCTCCCATCTTGAGGCCCTTCGCTCCTTCGCTAATAATTCAGTATATCTGTCAGGAGGAATATCAGCTCTTTTTGCCAGGTGACGATTCCGTTGTTCACTGGCTTTTAGTTTTTCCTCAGTGTCACGAAGTGCCATGCGAAGTTCGTTTTTCTGCATCATTAGCTCATTGTTGTGTTCCTTCAATCTGGACATAGCCTCAGGGTTAGCATGATCAACAACACGACCACCAAAAGGGGGGGAGCCATCAAATGATGGAGCTGCCCCTGCATACTGATGTCCTGACAAATGAGGCGTGCCAGCCTCGTAATTAGCTACTCCACTCCCCCCCCAGGAAACCTGCCTCTGCCCCTTTTCGGGAACAGAAGATGGCACACCAGTATATAAGCTGGGTTGTGACACCGCGGGGGGAGGTGTCATGATATTGCTATAAGACATTTTATTACCTTGCATTTTTTGTTGGGCCAAAATAACAATGCTTGGAGAAGATAAAGCTGGAGAAAGTTGCATGAATTCATATTTTTTTTAAAATCAAAAGACAGTGTTTTAATTTCAATATCCGATAACTCATTATCTGAAAACCAGGGAGAGACAACTCGACAATCGGGTTGTTCGGGGTTTTAGACCAATTTCACGACTACATGGATGCCGGCGCAGGCACACCGTTTCAATGAGTTTGAGGTGTAATCTCCGCGCAGGATGCACGGACGAAGGGTGATTGGCGCAGTCTTGGGTATGGTGTTTACACCCTTCGACTCCGCTTGGGACGAACAAAGTTTGGGCGTCATTGATAGAGAGAAACCATCAATTACATTGAAACCATGTACCAGGGGAACACAGGAGCGGTTGCCGCGCAGGACAGTTTAATACGGCAGGGTTCTCGGAGGCTGACTATGCAAAGCATAAACCAGATAGCATAGCCGTAGCTATACTTCCGGATTATCGGGTACAGTTGAAGCATCCGCTTCCGGCCTGGAAGACACTGGCAGACTGTCCGTGTTAGCGCCGGAATCGGCCCGATCAGGCGCTTTTGCCCATATCTTCCGATTAAGCCAGCCGGTGTTCTGCCGTATAGCATCGACAATAGCCGTACTCTTTTTCCATGTCCATGAGGCCATGGGCTTCGCTCCGTAATCAAAAGCCAGATACAAGGATTTGCAGAGCTGGCTATAGGGCCACTTCACTAAACCAATCATGGCATTATCCAGCCGAACTGCAGCCACCGCGTTGCTTGCTGTTGATAAGGCCTGATCTATCCCTGGAGGACCATTATCAGAAGCCCCGTCTACCATAGTGGGACATTCAGTCATCAAAGCTGAGCGCTGATCTTGTCCGGCTGTCTGCTCATTTAGACTTACAGTCCAGGGTAGTATGTCAGTCTGCAATTGGTGCAAGGTGGAAACATCTGTTCCACCTGTTGCTTGCGATAATGCCTTCCTTTGGGTTGCTACTGGCGTTATGGCTTTTGTTCAACATTTTCGGATTCTACTACCTCATTTGCAGCTACTGACCCAGGCGTTTCAGTCCGAGGTAATTCAGCGGTACTTGGATCGTCTTGCTTTTGTTGTTTCTGCTGCGCCTTAAGTTCAATGAATTTTTCCTGTTGTTCCTGCAGCGCCTCAAATTGATTGACTGCTTGCAATAAACGCTCATTCTCGTAATGCAATTCCTGATTTTTTGTCAGCAGTTTGCGCTTTTCTTCATCAATAGCTTTTGATTTAGCGTCCAGCTCCCCGATTGTCATAGCGTCAGCTTCAAGCCTGTCTTTTAATGCTTCTTTTAAACCTGTTAAATCCGCACTATCCGAACGTTCTCCACTAATCAACATTTCCAGAGAATTTAAATCTTCATCTTGCTTTGCTTTTTCTTCTGACAGTTTTTTATTTTCTTCCACCAACCGAGCTACATCACCTTCGTTACTTTTAAGTTTTTCCATGAGGTTATGCAACTCATTAGAAAGGTGGAGAACATTGTTTTCTGCAGCATGAAGCTGATCGGTTATATTTTCCAGCTCATGTTGAGTACCGACATTG
The DNA here is from genome assembly GCF_017744175.1 of Thalassotalea sp. G20_0. Lineage (NCBI taxonomy): Bacteria > Pseudomonadati > Pseudomonadota > Gammaproteobacteria > Alteromonadales > Colwelliaceae > Thalassotalea > Thalassotalea sp. G20_0. The sequence continues at coordinate 55,228 of NZ_JAGHQV010000009.1, forward strand.
ACGTTTACCTCTTCCTGCTCCGAGTTACCGTGGACAGGCATACCCAGCAACTCTTCGTCCTCAGAAACTGCCTGTTTTATCAGTAATTCAAGCCCCGCTCCTGGCAGGGCACCTTCGACCATGTGGAACTCAGCATCCGAGGAACCAATCTCTGTCTGGGTATCCGTATTGACCAGCACCGTTAGTGGTTGCTCCTCTACCTGGGAAGCTGTGTCGACACGCTCCCGGGATTCACTTACTGTGACTTCAGATGTCTGCACTCCACGTGAATCCTTTGGAATATCCAGTGTCGCCTGAAGCTCCTTAATACGACTCTCAAGCTGTGATCGGGTATGAATTTCGGTCTTTGCTTTCGCTTCTTTTTCTTTAAGCAGATTAATGTATTGCTCCTTCAAACTCGTTAATTGATCACAAGATTTACTGTATTGTTGTTCAAGCTGAGATACCTGGGCTCTAAGCGATGTTTCCACAAACTGCAGACTTTCATTATTAGCACATTGATCTTTCATCCTCTGATTCAATTCGCGGCATTCCGCCCTCAGCTTTTGAACCTGCTCTTCGTTTTCAGCCTCGATAGCCTTAATAGTTTCTTCATAACCACCCGCTAATGTATCCATTTCAGATTGAAGCGTCGCCGAAAGCTCCTTCAATTCAAGCTTATGCTGATTATCTGACTTCATCGTTTCAAAGAGATGCCGACCTGATAATCTGCATATCTCTGCCTCGTAACGCCCCTCTAAATCAGACATTTGCTGCTGGTCTGCTGCTAATTTGCTCTCAAGATTATGAATTACATCAGCCTGTTCCTGTCTGGTCCGCATATCACCTTCCTGATCATGATCATGTTGCTGCCGGGCTGCTTCAAGCTCTTTGGAAAGCTCTGCAATACGTACCGATTTTTCAGCCAGTTGTTTGTCCAATGCAACTCTTAAATCCTGATAACGTTTACTGTTTTCTTCATTATTGATCTCAAGACCATCTGCACGATTGGCTAAACGTTCCAGCAGAACATTGAGCTGATGATTTCTCTTCTGCTCCCGTTTTAATTTAAGCTCCAACTGCTTAGCCTGATCATTAACCTGATCGTTCAGGCTCTTTAACTCACCCGAGTGGGTCTTCCAGGCTGCCAGCTGGGCAGAAACTTCTGCATGCCTCGAATCAATTTGTTGTTTGTGCTGCTTAAGCTTTCCGGCTTCCTGAACCTGCTTTGCCATCATTGGCAGAAGCTTTTGAACCGGCTCTTCAACCCCGGTGATCTTGCGGAACAGGAGTTTCATGCCTCTGCCCGCATCATAGGCCAGGGAGGCAGGGATAAGTATCGGGCTAAGCACAATAGTGGCAAAGTATCCAAACGGGCCAAGCTTGCCAACAAGCCATTTTCCCCATTTGATCAAACCGGGCTTGTTAAAGCCCAGGTCATCAACCGCAGCTTTGGTTGTTTGATGTATTGCATTGGCTCCATCGTTCACACCCTTGATAGCGGATGAATAAGCCGCATCCGGCCCAGCATTGGCAGCCAGGGTTTTTACCGGATTATCAGTTACAGGTCCCATGATCATTCCCTCTCTATGTTTTTATTTAAAATCGATAAAATTGAACTCTTGTTTTAGAGTGGAAAGTTATTAATTAGTTTCCCAGCCAAATAAATATTTTATAAATAAAAAAATAATTTTTAATATCATTAAAGAATAACGAGTTATTTATTCCCGATTCACTGTTAATGTGATTGTCCAAACCGGTGCTCCCACAAGTGAAGGCAGCGGATTATGGTGTCTGAGTTTTCAGCAGCAAAAAGAACTTCCTATGCCTCTCTTTGACCACTCTACAAAAGTTAATTCAATATTCACCCACGCCTTGAGCAGGCATATTAACCGACATAACGTTGTTCTGTGAGCAGGGCTGTGCTTTCAGAGTTTCGGGAGGATGCCCCTGAACGGAGTTCTCAACAACAATAACAAAGAGAGAAGGTTAGATGGACGTTATAGTCAATATTTCGCTGCTGGTTGCCCAAAGCATCATTATGTTTTCACTGGGCCTGGGCCTTGAAATCAGTGATTTTAAACGTGTACTGGAACGTAAAAGGGTGGTGGGCATTGCACTGACGGCCCAGGTCATGGTGCTGCCCCTGCTGGCCTATCTGACGGTGCATTTGTTCTCGTTTTCCCCCGCCTTTGCCGCAGGGCTGATGATCCTGAGCTTCTGCCCCGGGGGCGTAACCAGCAACATTATTTCTAAATTAGCCAAAGGCGATGTGGCGTTATCCGTCTCTTTAACCGCCGTTACCAGTATTCTGGCCTTTGTGTCTGTTCCTTTTTTGGTGTCACTGTCATTGACCCATTTCCTGGGTGATGCATTAAACGAGTATTCCTTCAGTGACATTGCCTTAGTCACCTTTCTGATTACCACGACGCCGGTATCACTCGGGGTGATCTTCCGCCATTTTAAAACGTCAATTGCAGTAAAAATTGAAACCGGGCTCGAACGTTTGGCTTACGTATTGTGGACCATCATCGTGCTTGGTGCAGTGGTGTCCTCCGCCGAAAATGTTATGAATAACTTTTCCCAAGTGGTTTTGGGACTTCTTTTCTTACCCATTGTGATGACGTGTTTTGGTTTGATACTGGGACGATTGTCTAATCTCACCCGTACCGAGTCCAAAACCCTTGCCATTGAAGCCAGCATTCAGAATTCCCCCATGGCGCTGACCCTGACGGTGTTGATCAGTGGCGTGAGTACAGGCTTGCCAGACCTCGCCCTGCCAGCAGCGGTGTATTCGCTGACGATGTATGCGGTTGCGTTCCCGTCCGTGATTTTGTTACGTCGATGGGGTGATGGGGCCAAACAGACTCCGGGCTTTAACCCGACAGCGGATTCACCCAGTCAGGCGGGGTGATACCGGGACATTTGGACAATGGCGATGGGACGGGGAGATTGTTCTCAACCTCTGAAGCTGACCATGGGTTGGCAATAGTACATGAGATCAAGTTAAAATAGCCTCATCATCGCTTTTTTATAACTCATCCCGACAGCTAACCGTCCAGGACAACCGTTTGCGAAACTCATCCCGTCATTGCATGCAACAGAAAACAGGTGTGCCTGAGTCATTGAAGACGTTGAAAATTAACAAGGAATCAAGGATCAAACGTGTGAATCATTCTCCTGCGTTTATTGTTCGTTCAGTTGTCGTAATGGTACTGACACTCTTTCCCGCTTTGACGTTTGGCACTGAACCCGTCTCTTACGATGATCCACTGGAGGGCTGGAACCGCCGGGTGTTCAAACTGAATGACACCCTGGATCACTATGCCCTGAAGCCGGTGGCAAAGACCTACCACTTTGTCACCCCCGGGCCGGTGCAAACATTAGTCAGCAACTTCTTCAGCAACCTCGGGGAACTGAGAAATATCGCCAGTGCCGGCGTCCAGCTCAAAGGGCAGGATGCACTGGTGTCATCAGGCCGCTTCATCATCAATTCAACGGCGGGTATTCTTGGCCTGATTGATGTAGCAACGCCCATGGGGCTTGATAAGCGCTACAGCGATTTCGGGCTGGCTTTTGCCAACTGGGGGATACCTTCCGGACCTTACCTTGTGCTTCCGTTACTTGGCCCGAGTACGTTCCGTTCCGGCGTTGGCCGAATTCCTGATGCATTCACCAATCCGGTAGCCTATCATGACACTGAGCGGGATCGCTGGATTCTCGACGGCATTGACCTTATCAATCGTCGCGCTCAATTCCTGGATGCTGAAGAGCTGATTCTTGGAGACCGTTACACCTTTATCCGGGACACTTATTTACAAAGACGTGAATATTTGATCACCGGCCAGCTGCCTGAAGATGACTTCTAACTATAAACCGTCAATGACAATCGCATCAGCCATTGGCTCCGATGACTTTAAGCAAACACATTAATTTGCCAATACTCCCGCTTGCAGCCAAGGCAGCTTGGGAGTATTTTTCCCTTAACTTTACATTTTAATGTGGTTTTTTTATCCGAATGTATCGGGTTCACGCGGGTCCTTATCTTCACTTTACTTTGCGGGTGTATCCATGACCGGCAGTACCATTCTGGTCATCGACGATGACACTATAGTACGTGAAAGCATTGTCGCCTACCTGCAAGGCATTGGCTTCAAAACCCATGAAGCCGGAAATGGACAACAGGGCCTGCATATTTTTCGTGACTGCCATCCGGACCTGATTCTGTGTGATCTTCGCATGCCGATCATGGATGGACTCACCATGCTGAGCCAGGTGCGCAGTGAAGCCAGTGACATACCCTTTATTGTTGTCTCCGGCGCTGGCGTTATGACCGATGTGGTAGAAGCCCTGCACCTTGGTGCCAGCGATTTCCTGGTGAAGCCGATCGTGGATCTTGAGGTATTAGAGTACGCCATCCACCGGGCTCTTGAAAAAGCCCAGTTACTGATGGAAAACAAGCGCTACCGGGCCAGCCTCGAAGAAGCCATCAACTCTTTGAAAAGCAGCCTGACCCTGCTGCAGGAGGACCAGAAAGCCGGCCGTCAGGTGCAGATGAATATGCTGCCCAGACACCCGCTGGAATACAAGGATTTCAAAGTTGACCACAACATTATCCCATCCCTTTATTTAAGCGGGGATTTTGTCGACTATTTCACGCTCAGCGACCACAGTTTTGCCTTCTATCTGGCCGATGTTTCCGGGCATGGCGCGTCATCTGCTTTTGTTACCGTGCTTCTCAAGCACATGTCCATCAGCCTGCTTCAGGACTATCACAACAACGGCGGTAAAATCAGGGTCAAACCTTCACATGTCCTGAGCTACATTAACCAGAGCCTGCTGAAAACCGGACTGGGAAAACATGTCACCGTGTTTGGTGGCATAGTCAATACCCGTGACCAGACGCTTACCTACTCGTTTGGCGGACATTTTCCATTACCTGTGATCGCTGAAGAAGGCAAAAAGGTCCGTTTTCTTGAAGGCAAAGGCTTACCGGTAGGATTGTTTGAAGATGCTGCCTATGAGGATGTTATTATAGACTTGCCCCGGCAATTCAGCTTAACTATTCTATCTGATGGTATTCTTGAGGTTTTGCCCCAGAAAAGCCTCAAAGAAAAGGAAGATCATTTATTATCGGTTATCGGAGAAGGTGCCGACACCATAGCAACATTGACCGAAAGGCTGGGGCTCAATGATATTCAGGAAGCCCCTGATGACATTGCAATGTTAATACTGGCTCGATACTGATTATGACACCCGGAAAAATTCAGTTTGCCGAAAGCGAAGGTACCTACGTACTTAAGCTGATCGGAGAAGTTCGACTCACCCTCTGCTCCAGTCTGGAGAATCTGCTTCAGGCCATGTTCGAAGAGCCGCAATTTCGTTCGGTGATTGTTGACCTTTCAGAGGCGGAAACCATCGACAGCACGTCACTGGGGCTATTGGCGAAATTATCCATTATGGCCAGAAAGCAGATAGACCAGCGGCCAGTGCTGATATCTCCCCGCCCTGATATCACCAGAATCCTTATGAGCATGGGTTTTGAGCGAATCTTTATCATTGTTGAAGATGTCGCCGGTCAGACCTGCGAATACCAGGACATTGAATGTGAGGAGTGCAGTGAGGAATCCATTCATGCCCGGGTACTGGAAGCCCACAGAACGCTTATGAGCCTGAATGAAGACAACCAGAAGGCCTTCAGTGACCTGGTTAAACAACTGGAGCGCTGCAGGCAGCCAGAGCTGACTGCCTGACGTTTGTTTTCACATTGCCTTCAGGTATTACACGCTTTCCACAAGCCTGACAGCATCAAGCAGCACATCAATCCCGGCACCGGCTTTATGGGCATTTTCACTGATGTGCCTGCGAAAACGACGGCCGCCGGGTACACCATGATAAAGCCCCAGCATATGGCGGGTAATATGGCTGAGCCATGTTCCCCTGGCAAGCTCTGACTTAATATAGGGCAGCATCTTCTCGATCACTTCAGCGCGACTCTTCACGGGCTGCTGACAACCATAGAGCCGACCATCCACCTCGGATAGCAGATACGGATTCTGGTAGGCTTCACGACCCAGCATCACTCCATCCACATACTGCAGGTGATGATCGATCTCCTCAAAGGTCTTGATCCCGCCATTAATAGAAATATTCAGCCCGGGAAACTGAGTTTTAAGTTCATACACCCAATCTGGCTTTAACGGCGGAATATCCCGATTCTCTTTCGGAGAAAGCCCTTCCAGAACGGCAATACGGGCATGAACGATAAAGGTATCGCACCCCGCCTCTGCCACAGTACCGACAAAGTCCAGCAACTCTTCCCGGGACTCGCGACCATTAATACCGATGCGATGCTTTACCGTTACCGGAATGGCCACACGCTCTTTCATGGCTCTGACAGCATTGGCTACGGTTTCCGGCTCGGCCATCAGACAGGCACCGATACGGCCATTTTGCACCCGGTCACTGGGACAACCCACGTTCAGGTTAACTTCCTGATAACCCCGTTCTTCCGCCAGCCCGGCGCAAAAGGCAAGGTCGCTGGCATCATGTCCACCGAGCTGAATGGCCAATGGGTATTCAAATGCATCATGCTGTAAAAAGCGGTCTTTATCGCCGAATACCAGGGCACCGGTGGTGACCATCTCGGTGTACAGCAGTGCCCGTTCTGACAGGACACGGTGGAAGTAGCGACAGTGTCTGTCAGTCCAGTCCATCATTGGTGCCACGGAAAATCGCCGATCCGGTGAAACCACCGTTGTCTCTTTATTAGCTATAGGTTGATTCATTAACCACTAAGGTCCACTGAAAAAATCTGAAAAACCCCGAAATCGACTGCCATTTGCTACGTATTTGCTACGCATTTACTACCCAATAAAAGTAGTGAAACACGACCTCAGAACCCTGAAAAAAATAGTTATCAAGTATGACAACCTCAACAAGAAAAACAAAGTCGGGAAATGTGCGGTATACCGTTCAGATTCAAAAAACTATAAAAGGTGGCAAGTGTACTAGCCCGGATATTTTTTTAGCAAAAAACAGTGGGAAGGCTATTCTTGCTTAAAACCGAAAGGCTACGGAGGGCAAAGGGTGATTGCCTGTTCTCCTGCGCTGGTGATAATTACTTCAATAAAAATTGCCATATCAATTTCCACGGGCCAACCTTTTTGAACCAGCAAAAAAGTTGAAAATGGCAGCATAAAGACGGTAAAAAGGACAACCATTGGAATTTCTATCCTGAAACAGCCTGAATTCAAATAGCTATGTCCGCACCAGCACTAGAAATACTCAATTCCGTCTTTGGATACGATGCATTTCGCTCACATCAGAGCGCCATTATCGACAACATACTGGCTCGTAACGACACGCTGGCCATCATGCCCACCGGTGGTGGAAAGTCTATCTGTTACCAGATCCCGGCTCTGATCTTTCCGGGACTGACCCTGGTAATCTCACCGCTGATCTCCCTGATGGAAGATCAGGTCCATCAACTGACTTCTCTGGGCATCCCCGCCGCCCTGTTAAACAGCACCCTGAGCAGTGCGGATTATCATAACACTCTGGGCCAGGTGCGCAATGGCAACATCAAACTGCTGTATATGGCACCGGAAACCCTGATGCTGGAACGTACGCAACAGTTGCTCAGCACCCTCAACATTGACTGCCTGACCATTGATGAAGCCCACTGCATCTCCGAATGGGGTCATGATTTCCGCCCGGAATACCGGCAACTGGCAGAGGTGCGCCGACTCTTTCCAAATGCCGTCTGTGTGGCACTGACAGCCACCGCCACACCGAGGGTACAGCAGGATATAAAAACCAGTCTGCAGATGTCCGACACCAATGAGTTTATCGCCAGCTTTAACCGGACCAACCTGTTTCTGGAAGTGATGGAAAAAAAGAAGCCTGTTGACCAGACCCTGAAACTGATTGAGAAATACCAGAATCAGTCCGGCATTATCTACTGCAATTCCAGGAAACAGGTGGATGAGCTGACGCAGATTCTGGCGGATAACGGTTGTTCCGTAGCGCCCTATCATGCCGGGCTCTCCAGTGAAGAAAGGAAGACTAACCAGTCCGCTTTTATCCGGGATGATATTCAGATCATGGTGGCCACCGTAGCGTTTGGCATGGGCATCAATAAATCCAACGTTCGTTTTGTTCTCCACTTTGATATGCCTCAGAATATTGAAAGCTACTACCAGCAGATCGGCCGTGCCGGGCGGGACGGACTGCCTGCCAACTGCCACTTCCTGTTCAGCTATGGCGATATTCAGAAGGTCAAGTTCTTTATCAACCAGAAACCCGATTCGGAACAGCGCATCGCCAACCTGCACCTGAACGCTCTGATCGGCTATGCAGAATCCGAGGAGTGCCGGAGAGCACCGCTGCTGCACTATTTCGGTGAAGCCTATAGCCAGGAAAACTGCCAGCTCTGCGACAACTGCTTATCCGAGAAACAGCCGTTTACTGATGTGACCGTACCCGCCCAGAAACTGCTCTCCTGCATCTATCGCACAGGACAGCTCTTTGGTGTGTCCTATATCATTGATGTGCTGCGGGGATCAAAATCCAAAAGAATCCGGGAACGGCAACATGACCAGATTCCCACCTACGGCATCGGTACTGAATTGACCAGACCCCAGTGGCAGCAGCTGGCCCGTAAATTGATCCAGGAAAACCTGGTACTTCAGGATGCGGAATACGGCAGCTTAAAACTGACCGACAACTCCCGTGCCGTACTCAAAGGGGCTCAGCAAATCCAGATCAGGCTTACGCAAAGAGCAGAACCTGCCAGTAAAGCAACAGCAGAGAAACAGAGCAGTCTGGAGTATAACCACGAGTTGTTTAATATTCTCAGAGCCTGTCGCAAGGTGTTGGCAGATCAGGAGAACGTGCCGCCTTACGTTATTTTTTCCGATAAAACCCTGATTGAAATGTCGGCCAGATTTCCACAATCCAGATACAGTCTGCTACAGATCAGCGGTGTTGGTCAGGTAAAACTGGATCACTATGGCGATGCGTTTCTCCATGAAATCATCTCATTTTGCGAAAAACATCAGATAGAAGAGATCGCAAAACCCTCTGCCATTGACAGCCGCCCCCGTCATCGAACAGTAAGCCGGGGCAGACATGTTGAGGTTGGGGAGTCGTTCAGCAAGTATAACTGTCTCAACCGTCTTCAGGACGAGTTCAATCTGAAGCTGCCTACCCTGCTCAGCCATCTCTATAAATACCAGACGGAAGTCGCTCATCTGCCGGTTTCGGATGCTTTTCTCCAACAGTCCCGGCTATTGCCTGCACAACAGGCTCGTGTTCTGGAAGCCATAGACACCCATGGTACTGATCGTTTACGACCACTGTTTGATGCGATGCAGGAACAGGTTTCTTATGATGAGTTGCATCTGTTAAGACTGCACTATCTGGTTCATCATCCGCAATCACTCACGGACAAAACCGACGACAACAGATAAAAAATCAAAAAGGGATCCGGCTCGTTGCAGGATATAAACTCGCCGAAGAAATATCCGTTCAGATGGCATACAGATAAAATATTGACCAAATTCACACAAACTATAGACACAAATTGACAAAGCTGATTAATATATGTCCAGCGATTGTAGGGATGTTAGTACCAATCGCTCCCAAACCGATCACATTTATAAAGTTAGTAAAAGGATTATTAACATGATCAGGCAATTGATTCGCGATTTCCTTAAAGAAGAAGATGGGCTGGCTGCTGTTGAGTATGCGGTTTTAGTTGCTGCCATTGTTGCGGGAGCTACTGCTTTCACTTCACAATTCAGCGGTAATGACGGTATTTTCGCCAGCATAGCTAGCCAAATCAAAACACAGATAAATAAATTGACTAGTTAACCTTGTTCGCCTCGTTCCCAGGTTTCTGCGTGGGAGCGCATACAACATCCAAAGACACCCCAAAGCAGACAAGTAGTACTGTCTGCATTCCCACGTAAAGCATGGGAACGAGAATCATAAAAAAAATTAAAATACGGAAAACCCATGCAGGTAGCGGATTACCCGCAGGCCCTGATTCTTCTGCTATGCAGCACTCTGTTACTGGCCTGCTATTTCGATAGTCGATACAACCGAATTCCCAACTGGCTAAATGGCACCGTGATTATTCTTGCCATTGCCTTTCACACCATCACCGACAGCACTGGCGGCCTTATGTTTTCCACACTGGGCACCCTCACCGGCTTTGCCTGCTTCTTCCCCGGCTACCTGTTTAACAAAGCCATAGGAGCCGGTGATGTAAAATTAATGACCGCATTGGGTGCCATACTCGGCAGCCAGGCAATCTTTATTTCCGCCCTGTTTACCCTGATCGCCGGCGGCATACTGGCACTGCTTTATATTGCCCTTAAAGGCCAGCTGTTACCCACAATGCAACGTTACTGGCTCAGCACACGACTAATGACTTATTTATCACCGGTTGATGGCGAGGTGGCCACAGGCAAATTTCCCTATGCCCTGGCCATTACCACCGGAGTTATTCTGCAATTTTATTATCAGACACTGGTTTAGCCGTTGTTTCCCGACAACCTAGACCTTATCAACATTGAAACAGCAAGGAAGCACCCATGAACGGACGCACATTGGGTATGTTGGGTTTCTCCGCAGTGATGGGACTCACTGCCGCCTGGTATGCCAGCACACAACTGACCGGGGCAGAATCCACCCAGCCGGTTCAGGCCCAGCAGCAGGGTATCCCCATGGGGCAGGTGCTGGTGGCAAAAGAGACCATTCCCTTCGGCACTCTCCTGACCAGTGACCTGGTCTCCACCATGGATATTGCCCTTGAACATCTGCCCGACGGTGCGCTGACCAGGCTTACAGAGATAAACGGCAAGATGGCCCTGAATGCACTGTTGCCAGGGGATATTATTATGTCCGCACGGTTAACCGATGCCGGTACCGGTGGTTTGCTGGCCACCCGGGTACAGCCGGGCATGCGGGCGGTGAGCGTCCGGGTAAACGATGTCAGTGGTGTTGCCGGTTTTGTACTGCCCGGTGACCGGGTGGATGTGCTGTCCATCCAAACTGCCCGCAACGGTGGCTCCAATAATACGGACAACTCCGAAATTCTTCTTTCAGATGTGGTAGTGCTGGCAGTAGACCAGCAGGCTATCAACGACAGCGGTCGTCCCCAGGTGGTGCGCTCGGTGACCCTGGAAGTCTCACCACGGGACAGCGAATCCCTGGTGCTGGCCAGCAGCCGTGGCAGCCTGCAACTTTCTTTGCGCAATCCGGAAGAATCTTTGTACCCGGAGGTGGAAGATAACCGGCTGCAGATTATCCGGGGCACCTCCCGGGAGCTGACCCGACTGAAAGGCCAGTCTGTCAGTCCTGGTGCTTCCGGGCAACCGGCCTCTCTGGCTTCCAGCAACTGATCAGGGGTAGTGTTTACGATGTTATGTTCACCGAATCGACTTATTCTCAAGAAGCTGGCCAGAGGGTATTTCAGAAAGTGCATCAAAGGCTGCGCTCTCGGCAGTCTCTCACTGTGTCTGTTATCAACCCCACTGATACCCGAGCATGCTTTTGCGGCCAGCGCCATTGATATCTCACGGGGCAGTCATCATCAGCATCAGGTGGCTATTAATCAGTCCCGGCTGATCAATCTTGCGGGCAAGCCGGGCCGGATTTCGGTGGGAAATCCCGATATTGCCGACCTGCTGGTACTGGACAGTGGTCAGGTATACGTGGTTGCCAAATCCCTGGGACAAACCAATATTCACGCCTGGGACAGCAAAGACCAACTGCTGGCCAATCTCAATATTGAAGTGACCCACGACCTGAATCTGCTGAAGCGTAAACTGTACCGCCTGCTGCCCGGAGAAACCATCGAAGTGCGCAGCAGTGGCCGGGATATTGTGCTCTCCGGTGAAGTTTCCGATGCCATCGTTCAGGATTCCGCTATTCGTCTTGCTCAGAGTTTTGCTGCCGGAACTGATGACGATGCCAGTGTCATCAGTTTGATGAGCATCGGCGGTGCCCGCCAGGTGATGCTGGAAGTTAAGGTGGCCGAGGTCCAGCGTAACCACCTCAAACGTTTGGGCATCAAATTTAATGCCCTGACCAATGGTGGACGCTGGAGTGTTGGTGGTTCCAACGGTGGCAGCAGTTTCCCCAACCTCACCACCGCCGACAGTGGTGATACGATTCCCTTGATTCGGGACGGTGGTGTCTGGGGGCCTCCCCTGAAGCAGTTTACTCCGAATGATATCACCCTGCCCGGCTCAGGGCTGTTTGCCAGTCTGCTGACCGGTGACAGCCTGTTTAATCTTTATATCGATGCAGCAAAAGACAACAGCATTGCCCGGATTCTGGCAGAGCCAACACTGACCACCATGAGTGGCCGGGAGGCTAAATTTATCGCCGGTGGCGAGTTTCCGATTCCGGTCAACTCCGGTGATGATCAAGTGACCATCGATTACAAGGAATACGGCGTTGGTCTTCAGTTCCTTCCTATGGTACTGGACTCTGGTCGTATTAACCTGCAGCTCGATGTCAATGTCAGCGATATTATCAGCTATAGTGCCTCCTCTTTCGGTTTTGCCAATAACTCCAATGTGCTGGTGATTCCCACCCTGACCAAGCGCAGTGCCCAGTCCACGGTTGAACTGATGGATGGACAGACCATTGCCATTGCCGGACTGGTCAACGAAAACCTGCGGGATGTGGTGGATAAATTCCCCGGCCTGGGCGATGTACCGGTGCTTGGCTATCTGTTCCGCAGCCAGGAATTCCAGAAAGGCCAGACGGAACTGGTGATTATGGTGACACCCCGTCTGGCAAGACCATTACAGAATCCAGAGCCCTCCCTGCCTACCGATACGTTTGTGGCTCCGGATGACCGCGCCTTTTATCTGCTTGGGCAATTCCAGCCGGAAGCTCAGTCGGCAACCGATAACCCGCAGAAACGGATAGCCCATGCCGGTGCGGAAGGCCAGTACGGTCATGACCTGGGAGGTGATTACTAATGATCCGGTTAAACAGTAAACGTTCCATACTTCTTCTCACCCTGGTATCAGTGGCATTAACCGGTTGCGTGATGAAAGAACGGCATCACTTTACTGATGAAGCCGCTGACACACGCCGTCTTGCCGTTAAGTCCATTATGGTCAGTCAACGGTTACACCCGAACGCCTCTGAACAGAACTCTGACAAACTGTTAAGCGGTGAAGATGGTGGCCGGGCGGCCCAAAGTCTCGGGGAATATCGGGGTAGTGAAAGTAGTGAATCATCGGAGAACAACAGTATCACTCTTGATTTAGGTAACTGACCACACAGCAGCCTTATTTTGGAAGACAGCCGTTATGCAAGATAAACGACGTTTATCCCACATTTTCATTAAACGGAAACAGCGTGGTGCTGTTGCCGTGGTGGTTGCCATTACCCTGACCGGTGTTATGGCAATGATGGGGCTGGCAGTGGATACCGGCAATATGCTTGCCCAGCGGGACAGGCTGCAGAATATGGCCAATGCCGCTGCACTGAGTGCGGCGAAAAGTCACTTCTTTCCCAATGAGACCTATAACGCACCAGAAGCCAACGCTCTCGCCACCATTCAAGCGATGGGCGGCAATACGGAATCTTTGAATATCGATATCTCTGCCCCGAAAGGAGGAAGCACCGATTTGAGCGGGCGTTTTGCCGTCAGTATTTCAGAAACAGTATCCCCGATTTTGCTGGGTCTGGCGGGTGTTGGTGATACCACATTAACAGCGACGGCTGTCGCCGGTCCGGCACCGGAGCCTGCCTACAGCGTTGCGCCGATTATGGCCTGCACCAATAATCTGGGTAATCCCGGGCCGGCTGACACCAATGATCCACAAATCTATCACTTTCTCGAATCGTTTCTAGACGACACGGATCTGGAAAATGTGGTTGGTTTCAGAATGTTTATTGATACCACCGGTTTTGAACAACAGGTATTGAATATGCCTTTGCTCTATGAAATCACTTCCGTAATGCTAGGGAGTGGAGAAAATGTGCTGATGTATGAAGATACCCCCACCAGGGTAGTTGATGAGTTTGGTTACGACTCATGGACTCTCAGGCCCGGCACAATGCTGAACACTAGACTGGGTATTACTAATTTCGGCAATGATGTTTTCAGTGCTGATTACAATTCAACGTTCTCTTCTCAGGATGAGTTAGCCTGTGCTGATTGCAGAGAACGTGATGCCTTTTCACGGCAGTTTCGCCCAAAGGCCAATATTGATGGCAAAGTTGAGTTTTTTCAGGAATACCTGGGTTTACTTACTGAGATACTTGGACGCTGGGGCAGAGAAGTAGCTATCGCAGATTATCCCTATATCTATGCAGATTATCTTCAAGACAATGCCAATCAAAACATGCAATGCAACACAAGTGAGTGTGAAACCAACCGGCGTATTTTGAAAATGCCCGTTGCCCCCAGCTGTGGCGTTGAAGATTTGGATAACAAAGAATTTGCCTGCTTCTTTATGCTGGAACCGGCCCGTGTGTTCATTGATGATGTAGATGAAGAGCGGGGTTGGACCAACATTGATCTTGAATATCGTACAGAGTTTATTGCACAGCATATCCCCTGTCCTGCCATTACAAATGAAGAGAAGATCAGTGGTGCCTATGATGTGGTTCTCTATGATGGGCCAGGGTCATGAGCAGAGATAACGAGAACACCAACATGCAGCAAGGGATGGCAGCCGTTGAATTTGCCATGGTTTTACCTTTTTTGGTAGCACTGTTAATTACCACAGTTGAATTTGGTCGAATGTATTACAGTTATCAGCGCCTGCATATGGCAGCGTTTGATGCTGCACGTTATATCTCTGCCCGACTTCCCAGCAGTGGCCTTTTTAATCTGGAGAATTTAAAAGCTAATCTGGAAAATGAGTTACGGATTCAGGCTCGCCAGGTAGCAGTTTATGGTATTGCCAATTCTAAAGGAGATCCCGTCCTTCCCGGGTTATCTGAAAACCAGGTCCACATGAATTTTAACGCCCTTGAAGCTGTTCAAAACAGCAATACAAGCACATCAAGACAATCCCTCTGCCGGGTTCGAGCGTATCTTGAAAGCTACAACATTCTCAGTGAACTGGTAGACCAGATCAATGGCGAACGCTACTGCAACGAAATAGACGGCAATCTGATGGTACAGATTGATTACACCTATCAACCCATTTTCAACGAAATCCCCCTGCTTGGCCTGGATCTCAGCATTCCCATGCAAGCGCAGGCATCCATGAGGGTTTTCTAATGATAGGCACCTGTTTTGATGTGTTAAAGCGACAACAGCAAGGTGTCGCCGCTGTAGAATTTGCCCTGATTGCCCCGGTGCTGTTTGCCCTGATTCTGGGCATTATTGATTTTGGTCGTATGATGTTCACCATGAACCTGCTACAGGAATCCACTCGCCGGTCTGCGGAAGCCGCTACATTCCTGTTTCCCAACGCCAGTGGTATTCAATCCGCCAAAGCGGCGGGAATGCTGAAAGCTGACGGCAGCCGCAGTGCATTAATTAATGGACTGACCACCAGTCATATTGATCTGGCCTATCTGGATGTGGATGGCGGTGTCATTGCCTCCCCGGCTAACTGTGCTGCCTATGATTCCATACGTTTTGTCAGGGCACAACTGACCCAGGGGGATGGCGGCTATTCATTTGAATTTGTCACTCCGGTCAATCTGATGGGGTTCCCCAAAACCATGGCCATGCCCCCTTTCCAGGTTATTCTGCCCAGAGAGAGCCTGGGTTGGACAAACAGTGGTACACCGTGCAGTAGCTGATAAGCACATTACACATAATAAAGTCAGAAGACAGATGTCAGTGAGTTTACCAATGAAAAATACCAAACCAGCCAGCTGTGAATCCCTCTATCCGGAGCAAAAGCAGGAACAACTGGAAGTACTGTTAACGGGTGATTCAGAGCAATCCCTGGATTGGCTGAATGCTATTCTGGCACCGGTAGTGGAGATTAATAGCCAACGCCTGTTACTGCAGAGTGAAGACAGATTCACACAGCTACTCCGGAAACAACAACCGGTTGACGTCATCATTCACCGACTGGGCCAACAACCGGAACAACAACTTGATGCCCTGTCATCGCTGCTTCCGGTAATAAACAACACTGCGGGAAAAACGACACTGATCGTTATCGGCCCTGCCGATCAACCATTGCTGATGAGAGCCGCCATGCGGGCCGGAGCCAATGATTATCTGCCAGAGCCATTCAGCAACCAGGAGTTGCTTTCTCTTCTGGAAACTCTTTTTGAACATCGTCAGGCCAACTCAAGCATCAGGCAGGCAAGGATAACTGCCGCGCTGTCTGCCTCCGGTGGTGCCGGTGCCACCTTTCTGGCCTGTAACCTGGCCCATATCAAGGCAACCAATCACCAGAAATGTCTATTGCTGGACCTCAACTTCAGAATGGGCTCGGTGCTGCAGTTTATGGATCTGTACAGCGATTATGGCCTTGAAGATGTACTGGCTGAATTACCGTCCCTGGATCAAACGGCGCTGGCCGGTTATCTGGCCAGACACGAGAGTGGGCTTGAGGTGCTGGCCATGAAGCAGCCAGATCTGATGGCGTATTCTGACCCGGATACCGACCAGCTGGCCAGGCTGCTAAAACTTCTGAAGCAGGGACGGGACGATGTGGTGATTGACCTGCCTATGTTTCCCACCAATATCAGTACCTTTATTCAGGATCAGGCAGACGATATCTGCCTGGTTATTCAGCAGGATATGCTTTCCCTTCGCAATGCCCTGCGCTGGCTGGACTTGTCGGAAAGTGAACTTGGGCTTTCCCGGGATCAATTCACTATCGTCGTCAACCGGTATCACCCCCGCCTGCCTATCAGGGTCAATGATATCTGCAACACGCTCAAGGTGGGCGAGGTTGTCACCATTCCCGGTGATTATCACCGGGTAAGCAACAGCCTCAATTCTGGTAAGCCACTGCTTAAGCAAGCCCCGAAGGCCAGTGTTACCAAAGCGGTGGTGGCTCTGCACAGCCGTTTTACCGGGCAGACTGAAGCTCCATCAAGACTGTCGGCACTGGTTAAACGCCTGTTCGGTTAAACCAATAGATTAATAGCTGGAGATAAAATACAGGGATCGTATTTATGGCATTCACCTACCATCCTGAGCCTACTGTTGATAGGAAGGCAGAAAAAAAACGTCGTGAGCCCGTTATCAGCGACACTGATACAGCGCCATTGATCAAAGAGACCAGCGAAGAAGATGACCTTCAGGCCCGTCGCCTCAGGGAGTTGCAGAACCACTGGCAGCAACGGGTTCATGAAGAGTTACTGGAACGTCTTGATCTGCCCCGCCTGGGCAAGCTCCCCCATGACCAGGCCCGTCGACAAATAGAGGAAACAGGACAACAGTTGCTCAGCGCCATGAGCGCTCCCTTAAGCATGGAGCAGCGAGGAACCATTCTCAGTGAGATTGTTGATGAATTGCTGGGGCTGGGTCCCCTTGAGAAATTACTGCGCAGCGAGGATGTGTCGGATATTCTGGTCAATGGCGCAGAGACCATCTACATGGAAAAGCAGGGAAAGCTGACACTGACCGGCTTAAGCTTTCGCAATAATGAGCACCTGCTGAATGTCATCGAAAAAATTGTCGCCCAGGTTGGCCGTCGTATTGATGAATCGTCGCCTATGGTGGATGCCCGATTGCCCGATGGTTCACGGGTAAACGCGATTATTCCGCCATTGGCACTGGATGGTCCCTCCCTCTCCATTCGCCGTGCCACCGTTGACCGGATGAGCCTTCTGCACCTGGCGGAACTGGGTGCCATGGCACCACAAATGGCCCGAACCCTGGAGGCCATGGTCAGGATGCGCTTGAATATCCTGGTCTCCGGTGGCACCGGCACCGGGAAAACCACACTGCTTAATGCCCTCTCTGGCTGTATTCCTGAAGATGACCGCATCATCACCATAGAAGACTCTGCCGAACTGCAACTGCAGCAACCCCACGTGGTCCGCCTGGAAACCCGTCCTGCCAATCTGGAAGGCAAAGGGGAAATTAACCAGCGGGAGCTGGTCAAAAACAGTCTGCGGATGCGACCGGATCGTATTGTGGTCGGTGAGGTCCGGGGAGCCGAGGCCCTGGATATGCTCACGGCCATGAACACCGGGCACGATGGCTCTCTGACCACGATCCATGCCAATACACCCAGGGATGCCCTGCAACGTCTGGATAATATGGTACAGATGACTGGCCTGGCATTTTCCCAGCAATCCCTCCGGCAGCAGATCGCTTCTGCCATTGACCTGGTTGTGCAGCTGGAACGCATGGAAGACGGTAAACGTCGCATTGTGAGTATTCAGGAAGTGAACGGAATGGAGCAGGATATCATTACCATGACCGAGATTTTCCGCTTCCAGCGCCGAGGCCATGACGAGTCCGGTCAGGTTACCGGTGTTTATAAGGCAACCGGCCTGGTGCCTGAACTCTATCACCGTCTGGCACTGTATGGTATTGAACTGTCCAGGGATGTCTTTGATACCGAATGGCAGTATGGCCCATCAGGTGAGCTGGGGGTTGCCCCATGAATCCACAACTGATATTCGCCCTGCTGGTATTTATTGCTGTGTTTGCTTTACTCAGTTCACTCACTGTTCCCCTGGTTGGCGAGAAGCGTGAAGTCCGCCGTCGTTTAAAGAGCCGGATGCACCGCCTTGAACTGGCAGACCATACACCGACTCTGCAGCGTATTCTGCGGGAAAAATACCTCAGAAATCTGCAACCCTGGGAACGTCGACTGGAAGAGCTTCCCCTGATGGAGCGTCTGAGCCTGTATATCGAGCAATCCGGCCGGGAAATGCTGGCGCACAGACTGGTAGCTACCGGATTGCTGGCGGGAATCACGGCCGGTTTTAGTCTCTGGTTTTTTACGGGTTCCCCAGCGTTCTCCCTGACGGCCTTTGTGGTGGGCACTGCATTGCCATTTGTCCGGATCATCATGGATCGGAAAAAACGCCTGGATCGTATAGAGGAACAACTTCCGGACGCCATAGAAACCATGGTCAATGCCCTGCGGGCCGGACACCCCTTTATTGAAACCGTCCGCATTGTATCGGAAGAACAGGCCAACCCACTGGCAGGGGAGTTCGCCCTGACCTTTGCCGACATCAACTACGGCAATGATATGCGGCGAGCGTTGCTTGCCATGCTGCAGCGGGTACCTTCCGTGGCCATGATGATGCTGGTGGTGTCAATACTGGTGCAGCGGGATACCGGCGGCAATATTACTGAGGTGCTGGGCAGGATTAATCAGCAGATGCGGGAACGCTTTCGTTTTCAGCGCCGGGTCAGAACCCTAAGTGCTGAAGGGCGGATGGGTGCCTGGGTCCTGAGTCTGCTGCCATTTGGCATGTTTGGTTTGCTGTATATCATTAATCCCGGTTACCTGACGCCTCTGCTGGCAACGGAAAGCGGTAATCATCTGTTGATGACTGCCCTGGCCATGATCGTTATGGGCATTCTCTGGATTCGGCAGCTACTGAAAGTCCGTATGTAGCAAAATATGTGGGAGTGGTTATGGAAAACCTGTTAACTGAATTACAGATTGCCCTTGGGGATATGCAGGCAGGACGACTGGTGCTTTTAACACTGATCTCCCTGTCCGTCGCGACACTGTTGATGGGCGTGTACACCTTTGCCACTGGCATGACCGATCCGGTTCGCCGTCGTTTGAAACAAATCTCCGATATCGAAAGCCGAACCGCACCGGTCGGAGTGGATATGTTTCAGGTTTTGCGTCCGATACAGGCTTATATTCTGCCCAAAGATAACTGGGAACGCAGTCGGGTACAGGCCCGTCTGGTTCAGGCTGGCTGGCGTGCGGACAGTGCCTTATGGGTATTCTACGGGTTAAAAGTGATACTGGCCGTCGGTTTGCCCATTATCGTATTGTCGGTGTGCGCCCTGGTGGTGGAGAAAATGTCTTTCCAGCTCTGGCTGTTTGCCTTTTCGGGCAGTGCCTGGCTGGGCATGATGCTACCCAACCGGATACTCACCGGCTTGATTCAACGGCGGCAGCAGCGGATACGCCTTGCCATTCCGGATGCGTTGGATCTACTGGTGGTGTCTCTGGAAGCAGGCCTTGGTCTGCGCAGCGCTATACAACGACTGTCTGATGATCTCTACATCAGCCATCCGGAACTGGCCAACGAACTGGAGCTGGTCAATGCGGCCATGCGTGCGGGTGTTCCGTCCGATAAGGCGCTTCAGGATATGGGCATGCGCATCCGGTTGAAAGAGGTGGACGGCCTGATCAGTACACTGAGTGACAGTATCCGGTACGGCTCCAGTATTGCCGATACCCTCAGAACATTTTCAGAAGATTTCCGGGACCGGCGGATTCAGTCTGCGGAAGAGCAGGCGGCCAAAATTGGCACCAAAATGATCTTTCCCCTGATTCTGTTTCTGCTGCCCGCCTTTTTCCTGGTGGCGGTTGGGCCGGCAATCATGCAGCTGATCGAGTCATTCAGCCAGTTTTAACCGACACACTACCAATAGCAAAGAAAATATGCATCGGGAAGTTACCATGCCGTTATCCATACCCGCTTTACTGCAACGCTGCTTACCAACCGAAAAGAACTGTTACCCATTACTGATATCGACTCTGTTATTGGCTGGCTGCCATGGACTGCCGCAAAAGACATCGACGGACTCCGTTGCTGCAACAGCTCAGACGCCAGAACTTTATAAGGGTACATTGACTGCAGAGATGCTGGGTATTGAACAGAGCCTGACCATGGAGCAGGCTCTGATGAAGGGGGATATTGCCTGGTCCGGGGGAGAAACGGATCGGGCAGCGGCCTACTATGTCAGAACCATTGAGCTGGCAAACAATGCTATAAAGGCTGAATTACCAGATGCGCTCAACCCCGGAATGGAGAATGCAGAAATAAAAGAGACAGATAACGCCAGGGATCAGGGTTATCTGGCCAGCCTGAAACTGGCAGGACTTTACCAGCAGACAGGGCAGCAAGCGCTGGCAGAGCGTATTTACCAACAGGTGGTGAACGATCATCCCTACCCTGTTGCGGCGTTGGAAGCTCTGGGGCTCACCAGGCTGCAAGGCAGGCAAAATGAACAGGCAGAGGCACTGCTCAACAGGGCAGTGTCACTTTGGCGACAGCAGTCTGAAAATATTGGTGAGCATTCTGAACGTAATGCGATGACTGGCTATCAGCCAATACGATCACTCAATGCTCTTGGCGTTCTTGCTGATCTGAGCAAAGATTACCAGCGGGCAGAACGCTTTTATCGGGAGGCACTGACCCTCACCCCTAATGATCCAACCCTGCTTAATAACCTGGGGTATTCACTGTACCTTGCCGGTCAATGGCCACAGGCGGAAAGCCACTTCAGAAAAGCGCTGAATATCAAGCCCGGCTATGGTCGTGCCAGCCGTAATCTTGCCTTGCTATACCTTCGTCAACATCAACAGGAAGAGGCCATCTCATTGCTCAACACCACCATGAAGTCTTGGGAGGCCTTTAATGATGCGGGTTATCTTTCGCTACTGGCGGGAAATCAGGCGTTAGCAGAACAACTGCTTAAACAGGCACTGGATCACTCGCCCAGCCATTATGAGCTTGCCTGGAAAAACCTGGGCAAGGTGCAGCAGGTGAATGAGTCTTTATCAAGTCCAGCAGACAACCTGAACCCTGATCAGTAGGCTGCCTTTAGGAAAATGTCTCAAAAAAAAGAGCTCACAAGAGCTCTTTCAGAAGCAGAGATCAATCCGATCAACTGGTTCCGGCATTCTGCATAAGTAACATAGCTTCCTGCTTCTGTTCATCACTGCCCTGCTCCATAACTTCCTGCAGGATTGCCGAGGCCCCTTCGCTGTCTCCCATATCCATATAAGCCCTTGCCAGATCAATCTTGGTGGCAACCTCATCGCCTTCGGAGAGGAAGTCCAGATCATCATCCAGAGAAGCTTCAAGGTTGGAACCACCCTCATCGGAGAAAGCGGCCTGACTATCCCGGGCAAGCACATCGTCTGACTCAACACCAAAATCAAGGTCATCCAGATCATCAAGCTCACTGGTCTCAAACTGTTCAGCGGCTTCAGGCTCTTCATCCAGATCAAAATCATCCAGATCAAAGTCCAGGTCATCCAGAGAGTCAAATCCCTGCTCATCACCATCCAGCTCAAGGCCATCCAGATCAAGGTCTGGCATCTCATTGATCTGGTCCGGCGCTGAAACACCTTCAAATGCGTCAGAGAACCGTGCCTTGAACACCTCCGCTGCACGCATGGCAGCATGATCACCGGTTGCCTCAAGATCAGCCAGGACCTGGTTGAACTTTTCAAGATCACCACTTTCTGAATGAACCTCAAGAAGTTTCAGCTTAAGGTCAGATCTTCCCGGTTCATTCAAGATTGCCTGAGTCAATAGTTCCTCAGCCTGATCCAGGCGACCATAGGCAATATAAATATCGGCTTCACTCAGCGGGTCTTCGGTCTGCCCAGTGGTTTCCCCATCAGCGTCTACTTCATTAATGATCGAATCATCGATGGCCAGCGCTTCATCAAACTTAAGCTCATCCTCTGCGCTGGGAGAGGCTGTTGGCTTTGGGGAGGCATCAATCGGTGCCTCCTTATTCAAATTGACAGGTTGAATGTCAACATCTTCATCGTCCAGCGCTTCCTGCTGTTTCCTGCGCCGCTGATAAAAGAGCCAGCCAGCGCCTCCCAAAGGTATCAAAGCCAGCAGGAGCATAATCAGAGGGTTACCAAAGAGCGTAGCCATCATGCCCGGCCCGGATACTGTCTCTGCCTGGCGCTGGGTGGGTAATGACCGGGACTGGTTCTGCAAGGCCGCCATCTGATCGTCTTTCAGGGCAACCAGGCGCTTCAGGGTAGCAATCTGATCATCCAGATCTTTCAACCGGCTCTTGAGCTCGGCATTCTCCCGGCTCAGCTTATCAAGCTGTTCACGGGTCATAGCCAGCTCGGTCTGCAACACGGCATTGCCACCGGCGGCATCGCCACCGAGATCCTGTCCACGCCCGCTGGCTGCATCACCGGAAACGATGGCCAGCTGACCATCCAGAGACTTGCGGGAATCCGAGGCGATGGATGATGTTCGCCTGGTAGCATCCAGTTGCGCAACCTGGCTGCGCCCCCGCCACTCACGATTCTGTCTGGATACATCAGCAACGGCTTCACGGACCGTCAAACGGGTCATCTCATTACGACCCGGAATCCGCAGGACCTGCCCGCTCTTGAGGCGATTAATATTGTTATCAATAAATGCCTGTGGGTTGCCACGCTGAATCGCCAGCATGGTTTGCTGTACCGTCACTTCGGAGTCGGGGCGCACTTTCTCAGCGATTTCCCAGAGGCTGTCATTTCTGTTCACCCGGTAAGTCCCGGGTGTGCTACCGGGCAGATCTGAAGAGGCGTCATCGCGACGGGAGGAGACCCGCTGGACCTGTTGCCGCTGAATGGAGTCACGATATTCAATGGCTTCCTGTGACGGCGTATAGTTGCGGTTTATCCGGTTACCATTGACCCTTGGCGGCTGGTCCCACACAGGGTTAGTCCCATAATGGGGCGGAATGGATGCGGGCTTGACAACAGGGGCTGAAGTTTGACCATTGAAAGCTGGAGGATCAAGAAGAAGCGTATATTCCTTCAACAGGCGACCACTTGGCCAGTGCACCTCCACCAGGAAATTCAGATAAGGCTCATGGACCGGGCTGTCACTGGTGACCTTGATCAAACCTTTGCCATCAGGGCCAACTTTGGTGGTAAACCGCAGATTATTCAAAATGAAAGGACGTTCAACACCGGCCCGCTCAAAGTCTGTTTTGCTGGCCAGGTTAGAGAGGATCTCGTTGCGAGTGAGATCATTGACCTGCATTAACTCTATCTCAGCCACCAGGGGCTGATTCAAAGCTGAATACAGCTTCACCTCCCCCAGACCCAGCGCATGGGAATTCATTGCAGCGATTCCCCCTGCCAGCGCTGACATCACTACGACAAGTTTTTGCAGTTTCATCATGAATCCTTGTTTTATGCTTAGACTGTTTGAGCCCCTTCTGCCTTCAGCTGTAGAGAAAGCAGCCCCCCCCTTTCTCGATACAGCGAGGAACCCCAAGCAGTTAAACTAAGTTATCACTTAGCAAAGTCTTTTATCAATAACCCAATTAATTCAACAGCATGAACAGCACTTCTCTTGAAGCTATCGGCCACCATCCAGAAACTCAAGTCGGTTGCATAATCTGATTGTTGCCGGAGTTTGCCAATATGCAGCTGATCACTTCCCGCAGCGTCTTCAAGGGTAGGCATGCCAAGGCCATCTGCCGCTACTATTTCAGGGAGTTCTGATAGTAAAGACTGTATTTCCTGAAAATCAACCGGTTGGACAGTATCCAGATCAACAACATAACTGTCACCGAAAAATACCGGGGCTGTGATGCAGGTCACACGGATGTCCAATTCCTCTCCCAAAGCCACCAGCAGCTCATTGCGCATATTGGCTTCATTGCCGATTTTCTCACCCTCTTCGGCATCAACTTCCGGAATCAGGTTGTAGGCCAGGCGAGTGGAAAAATCACCATGCTCTGCCGGCTTGCCGTTCAGCAGCTCAATGGTTTGCTTACGCAGGGCATCGACACCCTTTGTACCAAGGGCCGCCACCGGCTGCATAACCACCAGATTGATACGGCTGAGAGTAAACCGCTGGTGCAGCTTTTGCAGCAGAGGGAGTAAGCAGGCAACGGCAGATCCGGGTACGGCAAAGTAACGGTTATCTATCGCCTCTTCGATAAAATGCCTGTTCAAGTCAACCATCACCGGCACGGTATAGCCCTGGGATGCAGCCCCTTTTGCCGCATCAATAATAACACAGCCACTCTCAACTGCCCGGGTCATCAACTGGGCATTTCGCTGACACCCGGCGGGCATCACCAGAAAATCAGTGGTGGAAAAGTCGGCTTCCTCAGCGGGAATAAATTCCAGTGTTTCGCCATGAAACTCAACGGAACCTGAAGCCTGTGCAGACTCCACGAGCGGATAAAGGCTCATTACCGGTAGCGGCTTACCATCAAACAGTGATTCTTCCAGTTGCCGAACCAGAGTTTCACCGGCCAGTGTGTCGGCAGCGTAAATAGCGATATTGTATGTTCGGTTCATGGATAAAAGGCCCCGCAAGCCAGAGAAAGTATGGGCATCGTTGACCTTGTGTCAGCCAGCACCACATAAATGATAAAAAACCATCGACTTTATACAGGGCGTTAATATCAGGCAAGCAGTTTCAGGCCGTTCCCCTGGAAAGTTTGAAATGCCCCCGGGCGATGGCTATTGGTAACTCCCTTTTACTCTGCCAGGCGGTCACGGCCACATTGGCCACCCTGGCCCCCTGTCGACAGACCTCACAGTGGGCAAAGATATCCCTTGGCTGCCCCGAGCGCAGGTAATCAATGGAAAAGTCAATAATTTTGGGCAGCCTCGGCTCTTCCATAAACAGCATTAAATGCAGAGCCGCAGACATCTCCATAAAACCACCAATCACCCCACCATGGATGGCAGGCAGCAGGGGGTTACCAATATTGCTCATCTGATTCGGCAGGGTAAACAGGGCATCATCGCCCATCGGCGTGCACTGCATACCGATCATACTGGCATAGGGAATACCACTGGTCAGAACACTGTATTCTCTTGACTCCCGGACATCCTTAATAATGCTGGCAAACCCTGATTGTTCGATCTGGTCCTTCATTGCATATACTCCTGCACTGGCTTCATGGAGTGTTGTCCTATTCGCATAAAGGTGCCTACGGCATGGGCAATGGGTTGATCACGGTGTTCCTGGTAGGCAACACCGCGGGTAAAGACCATGGAACGGGTTATATGATAAGCCTCGGCAAATGCCCGGACCGGCTTACCGGGCTGAGCAGTGGTCATATGGTCAATACGCAGATCCAGTGTCGGGCAGGCTTCCAGCTGCTCCATACGGGTGTACACGGAAATGCCGCAACAGGAGTCCATCAGGGTGGTAATGGCACCAGAGTGAATGACGCCGGTTTCCGGGTTGCCTATCAGCCGGTTGTCGTAGGGCATTTCCAGTTCAATGCCGTTACGATCCGCTTTGACCAATGACATATTCAAATGCAGGCAGTGGGGAATAACTTTGACAAAGTTGCTGGCAAAGTCTGTTAGCTGTTGTTCCGTTAACATAATTAATTCATTTTTTCTGATTATTTGTTATTTATACAGAGGCAGCAAGACACGAAGTAACGGGAATGCTTCATGTCTTTCACCTTAGTGTGAAATCTCTGTAGTCTATGGAACTCTATTTCAATGCAGGAGCAGACACTCAGAGCAATATGGTCAACATACGACGCAGTGGCTCTGCCGCTCCCCACAACAGCTGGTCACCCACAGTAAATGCCGTCAGATAGTCAGGTCCCATATTCAATTTGCGCAGGCGGCCAACCGGAATATCCAGACGGCCGGTGACCGCTGCGGGTGTCAACTGATGCATGGTCTCTTCCCGGTGGTTTGGAACCACGGATACCCAGTCATTGGCACCGGCAATCATCGCCTCAATATCCGCCATGGGAATATCGTTACGCAGTTTGATGGTCAATGCCTGACTGTGACAACGCATGGCACCAATGCGAACGCAGATACCATCCACAGGAACCGGAGAAGCCTGATGCCCGAGAATCTTATTGGTCTCGGACTGAGCCTTCCACTCTTCGCGGCTCTGGCCATTATCCAGCTCTTTGTCAATGTAAGGAATCAGGCTGCCTGCCAGTGGCACACCAAACTCACTTTGCGGAAGATCAGCACTTCTCAATAAGGAAGAGGTCTTACGATCAATATCCAGAATGGCACTGGCCGGGTCAGCCAGCTCGGCAGCAACATTGCTCTGGATAGAGCCCATCTGGCTGATCAGCTCACGCATGTTTCTGGCACCGGCCCCACTGGCTGCCTGATAGGTCATGGCACTGACCCACTCCACGGCATCGTGCTGAAAGAGCCCACCAATGGCCATCAACATCAGGGAAACCGTGCAGTTACCACCGATAAAATTTTTGACACCATCATTCAGCGCACGGTCAATCACAGCACGGTTGACGGGATCAAGAATAATCACAGCATCGTCGTTCATCCGCAGGGAGGAAGCGGCATCAATCCAGTATCCCTGCCAGCCATTGTCACGCAATGGCTGAAAGACTTTGCCGGTATAATCGCCACCCTGGCAGGAAATAATAACGTCCATTTCTCTGAGAGCGTCTATATCATGGGCATTCTGAAGGTCGCCCACGGGCACGCCAACATCGGGTCCGGGCTGACCCAGTTGTGAGGTGGTGAAGAAGACCGGCTCGACACCCTTGCCCTGTAAACGGGCAAAGTCGTTTTCTTCCTGCATACGCTCCATTAATACGGAGCCCACCATGCCTCGCCAGCCAACAAAACCTACTTTTTTCATACTGCGCTCCCCCGAAAAAACGGCCCCTGCTAAAACAGACAACAGAAGCCGCCAACATTATATATTTGTTATGCATTTAACAAACAGTCAACAACCGCATCACCCATTGCAGCGGTGCCCACCAACTGACAACCTTCAGAGGCGATATCCCCGGTACGATAGCCTTTATCCAGAACACCGCTGACCGCTTTTTCAATGGCATCCGCTGCGGCAGCTTCGGCCAATGAATAGCGAAGCAACATCGCCAGGGACAAAATCTGCGCCAGAGGGTTCGCCTTGTTCTCCCCGGCGATATCCGGTGCCGAACCATGCACAGGCTCATACATCCCCTGGTTCTTTTCGTTCAGGGAGGCTGATGGCAACATACCAATCGAGCCCGTCAACATCGCTGCACAGTCGCTGAGGATGTCGCCAAACATATTACCGGTCACCATCACATCAAACTGTTTCGGAGCCCGAACCAGCTGCATGGCGGCATTATCAACGTACATATGGCTCAGCTCAACATCGTTGTAACCGGCAGACTCGGCAATAACCACCTCCCGCCAGAGACCGGTCACTTCAAGCACGTTGGACTTATCCACCGAACAGAGTCGTCCACTCCGCTTTCTGGCTGCCTCAAAAGCCACCCTGGCGATACGACGGATTTCAGACTCCCGATAGACGTAGGTGTTATAACCTTCCCGTTCGCCATTTTCCAGAGTACGAACGCCACGGGGCTCACCAAAATAGATGCCCCCGGTCAGCTCCCGCACAATGAGAATATCCAGACCAGCCACCAGCTCAGGCTTCAAACTGGAAGCTTCGGCCAGTTGCGGGAAAAGCATGGCCGGACGAAGGTTGGCAAACAGGTCCAGTTCAGAGCGTAGTTGCAACAGCCCTTTTTCTGGACGGTTCGCCATGGGTTGATCATCCCACTTCGGACCACCCACCGCACCGAACAGAATCGCATCGGCGTGCCTGGCCAGCGCCAGGGTTTCATCGTTCAGCGGAACACCATATTGATCAATGGCCGCACCGCCAACCAGACCATGACTGACTTCAATATCGAGCCCAAAACGCAGTTTGGCCGCATCCAGTACTTTAAGGGCCTCAGCCATAATTTCCGGGCCAATGCCATCACCGGGAAGACATAAAATCTGCTTGCTCATGAAAAGCTCCGCTTATAATTATTTACTGGCAAACAACCAGGGGTTATCTGCCTTGTAACGCTGTTCGAAATTGCGGATCTGATCCGCATTCTGCAGGGTCAGACCAATATCATCCAGACCGTTGACCAGGCAGTGACGGCGAAATGCATCAATACTGAATGGCAACTCTGCACCATCAGGCTTAACCACCACTTCGCGCTGGAGATCCACCGTCAGCTGATACCCTTCATTCGCTGCCACTTCATTGAACAGCTGCTCTACCACCTCGTCCGACAGAGTGATGGGGAGAATACCGTTTTTAAAGCAATTGTTATAAAAGATATCCGCAAAGCTCGGCGCAATAACGCAGCGGAACCCAAAATCATCCAGGGCCCAGGGGGCGTGTTCCCGGCTGGAACCACAGCCAAAATTCTGCCTGGCCAGCAGGATGGACACGCCCTGGTAACGGGGCTGATTCAGGACAAACTCCCGATTCAGTGGACGTTTGGTGCAATCCTGCCCCGGATAGCCTTCGTCCTGATAGCGGAGTTCATCAAACAGATTGACACCAAAGCCGGTGCGTTTGATGGACTTGAGAAACTGCTTGGGAATGATCATGTCCGTATCCACATTGGCACGATCCAGGGGAGCCACTAAACCCTGATGAACGGTAAAAGCCTGCATGATTCTCCCCTTTTACACTACGGATGTCTGATGACGGACATCGACAAAATGGCCCGCAATGGCCGCCGCAGCTGCCATGGCCGGACTAACCAGATGGGTTCGCCCGCCAAAGCCCTGACGACCTTCAAAATTCCGGTTAGAGGTGGATGCACAGTGCTCGCCCTGCCCCAGTTTGTCGGCATTCATGGCCAGACACATGGAACACCCCGGCTCACGCCACTCAAGGCCAGCAGCCAGAAACACCTTATCCAGCCCTTCTGCTTCAGCCTGGGCCTTTACCAGACCAGAGCCCGGTACCACAAGAGCCTCTTTAACCGTGTCAGCCACTCGCCTGCCCTTTACGACAGCTGCCGCCTCACGCAAGTCCTCAATGCGCGAATTGGTACAGGAACCGATAAACACCCGATCAACAGGAATGTCGGTAATCTTCTGGCCAGCGGTTAATCCCATATACTCCAGGGCACGGGCGTAGCCCTCTTTACGGGTTTCATCCGGAGCATCCTCCGGGAAAGGCACCCGGGCATCCACCGGCAACACCATCTCCGGGGAGGTTCCCCAGCTGACCTGTGGCTTTATCTCATCGCCATTGAGCACAACGATTTGATCAAACACCGCATCACTGTCTGAATGAAGGGTTTCCCAAACCTTGACGGCCTGCTGCCACTGTTCTCCCACCGGAGCAAACGGCCTGCCCTGCACATAGTCAATGGTGGTCTGGTCAACCGCCACCATGCCTGCCCGGGCTCCGGCTTCAATGGCCATATTACAGAGCGTCATACGCCCTTCCATGGTCATATTACGAATAACGTCGCCCCCAAACTCGATGGCAAAGCCGGTACCACCGGCTGTACCGATACGGCCGATAATGGCAAGGATCACATCTTTAGGAGTGACTCCGGTGCCCAGGGAACCATCAACCCGAACCAGCATGTTCTTCATCTTCTTGGCCACAAGACACTGGGTCGCCAGCACATGCTCAACTTCCGAGGTTCCGATACCGTGGGCCAGTGCACCAAAAGCGCCGTGTGTTGAGGTGTGCGAGTCCCCGCAGACAACGGTCATGCCGGGCAGAGTCGCGCCCTGTTCCGGGCCAACCACATGGACAATGCCCTGGCGTTGATCCTGCATATCAAACTGGGTGATGCCAAAATGATCACAGTTGTCATCCAGCGTCTTGACCTGGATTTTCGACACCGGATCGGCAATCCCTTCAATACCGTGCTGCCGCTCATTCAACGTAGTGGGTACATTGTGGTCTGGTGTAGCGAGGTTGGCATCCAGCCGCCATGGCTGGCGACCAGCCAGCTTCAGCCCCTCAAAAGCCTGTGGTGATGTCACCTCATGGAGCAGCTGCCGGTCGATATAAATCAACGCGGAACCATCGTCACGCTGAAGCACAAGGTGGGCATCCCACAACTTGTCATAAAGCGTTTTACCCCTGCTTTTCACATCGAAAGCCTGGCCAGCCATTGAACCACCCTCATTGCTGCAGTAAACAGAAAAAGACTGTTTTTGTTTGATTTATGTGCAGTTTTATTACGATTTCTTTCGCGCACATGACACTTTTATGTGAACCAGACTGCGCTTCCCGATAGGTCCGCAACGATACGTCAACAAACCCTGGTATTTTTATCAAGAATTTCAGCTTATCCCTAAAAATGCCTATCCTAGTCGCTCATAGAAAATTACTCAAATTCATCTTTTTTCTGGTTTTGATAACTTTCTGGAATCAAAGGACACCCAGATTGCTGATTCAGAAGCATCCTAATTAAAGAGTTTTACTGCTTTTGCGAACAGGTTGACGGTTTTATGCCTAGAATAGGCTGGCTGAGAATAACGTGAACATTAATGCCTTAGTGTGCTGGTAACTGAAAAGTCAGGAAACACCACTATGAATACTATCGGCCCATGCTCCCTGTACTGCTCGCAGCAAACCGGTCCTGCAGACGCCATCGATGCTTCAGCAACCGGTGATTTCGACGGGCGCTCTCTGGTCAGGACTAATTGCTGCGGGCGCACCGTTCACCTGGGGTGCATTGCTGAAATCCTGGAATGCAGGCCGGGCCATGAACATGAAATTGCAGAACGAAACTGTTGTCAATGTCCACCCTTCTTGAAACCGGCAGTGCCGTTGGAGCGTCTGGCCGGGGCCCGGAAAATTGAAACCTCACCCTATTGCGAACCTCTGGCACTTTGTGCCTGCCGACAAGCTTGCCGTGGGGATATGGACACGTTCAAGACACTATTGGCGCAGGAACCCGGCATTGCCCGACAAGATTTTCGTGAAGCCGTGACCGGTCAGGGTGTTCGGCTGTTACAGGTTGCTGTCAAGGCAGGCCAGGCGGAACTCACGCAGCTTCTGCTCAAGTATTCTGCCGATATCAATGCCGCCGATCACCGGGGCAATACGGCCCTGCACCTGGCCACTGCCGGAGGCCATGACCAGTGCCTGAGGGCGTTGCTGAAGCATGGGCCGGAACTTGATTGCAGGGACAATACCGGCTCTACCCCCCTGTATCTGGCCGTCGAAAATAATAATGGTGAGTTTCTGGAACTGCTGTTGGATTACGGTGCAGACCCGACGGTTGCCGACGATGAGGGTCTCACCCCTCTGCACCTGGCTGCGAAAAAAAGCCACATCTTTAACCTGCGGCAGCTTCTGCAGGATAACAGGGTGGCCATCAATGCCGCTGACAAGTCCGGCAAGACGCCTCTGCACCACTCTGCCCTGAGCCACCCGGAGGGCAGCATAGATTGCATGCAGCTGCTGATCACCCACCAGGCGAACGTGAATGCCGTTAATGAGTCCCTATGCACGCCCCTGCACCATGCCGTCGTTTACAGCGCTGCCATGGGAAATATGGAGAAGGTACAGTACCTGATAGAGCATGGGGCGGATCTGCACAGCAAAGATGAATCAGGCCAAACCCCATTACACCGGGCCGCTGAATGGTGGCGTCTCGAGGTGGTGCAACTGTTAATCTCTCACCATGCGGATATCCACAGTATCGATAAGAATGGGATGACGCCGCTGCATCTCGCCACTAAACAAGGCCATATTGATAACGTGAAGCTGCTGATACTCTGCGGGGCGAAACTCTGGGCCACTGACAAATCCGGCAAAACACCTCTGCACCTGGCCGCCTGGTGGGGGCGTACAGAGGTCTTGAAAATGCTGATGGCCTTAGGTGGGAAGCTCAATACAACCGATGCGTCTGGCAGGACAGCGCTGCACCTGGCCGCCTGGCGAGGCCATACCGGGATCGTGCAACTGCTGATGGACATGGACAAGGTAAAAGATATCAATGTAACCGATAAGACTGGCAAGACCGCGCTGCACCTGGCTGCCTGGCTTGGCAATACGCAAGTCCTGCAACTACTGTTGGACCAGGGGTCGAATCTCAATGCGTCCGATAAGTTTGGCAGTACACCACTGCACCTGGCCGCCCAGAGTGGCCATACCGGGAACCTGCAGCTACTGATTGACCAGGGCGCGGATCTTAATATGGCCGATAATTGTGGCGATCCCCCCCTGCAAGTGGCCATAAAACATGGCAATATCCATTGTCAGCAGCTGCTGACTGATGCGGCGAGGCAACGGTGGGTTTGCACTGTTCAGTGACCGCCCAAAAATGTTGATGCTCATCGAAAGTCTCCGTCGTTTTCTTGTTGACGGATCATCCATAATCCCATTCCATGGGAACCACCTCATCACGCTTCATCATTTGCGCCTTTTTATCCTGTTCCCTCTTCCTGATGGTTTCAACGGCCGCCACGGCATGACCCAACGAGTGGCTTAAAAATGACTCACCGGCGCTGAAGCCAATACAAAATAAATTCTGACAGGCATTACTTTCCATCGTCTCAGGACAAAGATCCAGATATCCATTACTTTTAGTCAAAGAAGACCTTAAAGTATCAGAAAAGAAGGAATAATCCACTTTTACCCCGATCAACAGAGCAATATGATCAAATGCTAAGTGGAAGTGCTGTGCCTCCGTCCCTGGCAATTCCTGAACAATATGGCACACCCGTTGGTTTTCAATACCAGCCAGCCTGCAGTTCAATCCCTGTTCATAAGTGTCTTGATATTTTTCAGGGCATGCCATTGCCTCTGCCACCGAGTAATGGGGTTTTGATCTTTTATAATTCAGATGCTGGATCAACGGATGTCTTCCCCATTTACCCGGCTGGTTTTTCACACTTACGGCTTCTTCTTTAATTTTGGCAGGCAGCAGATGGATAACTTTCATGCCTTTTTGCCAAGCCTCATAGATCGTATCACTGGCTGAATAACTGTTGCCAACCACTAAAACTTTACTGCCCGGTGCTAATTTATCCATCGCCCGGCAGGCCTCATGGGTCCAATGAGAGACATGGGGATTATCCCGCTCCCCGGGGATATTTAACAAGTTTGGCTTTTTCTTGCCGATCGCCAGCATTAAATAATCACACTGAATCAGGGTCTCCTGCCCGGCCGCTCCCCGAACGATGACTTCCCAGAAAAGACCACTTTGCCACACAGAACCGGCCTGAGTTGCACAGACCACTCGCCCCGGAATTGCGCGGGATTCCGTCAATATTTTTTTCCCATAGTCCTGGTAATACTTGAGCAGAGATTCACCGTCGGTCACCACCCGCTGGCAAGGCCGTGGTGGAGGTGGCAAGGGAATTTTGCGTACATCACATTGTTCAATGGGATAGTCAGGCAATCCCATCTCACGATAATCGCTCAATGTCCGCTGTGATGGTAGATAGGTGTTCCAACTCCCCCCCACGGGTTCGTCTGAGCACATCATCCAGTCCACTTTTTGCCCACTATCGAAGTGCCATTCCAGGCAACGTTCATAGCTGTGCTTTTTTTTATCGTAGAGGGATGCAAACTTCTGCCCCGATAGCATTTTAACGTCATTAGGGTTATGGCCCTGGGGAGACATATCATGAACCAGCACTTTTCGATCGAGAAATGAATTTTTATTACTGCCAGTACACAGTCTTTCGTTATGGTAAAACTGCAACCCTTCCAATTGCTGCATGGCAAAAAGGCCGATAGGGCCAGCGCCAACCACAAGTACCTTCACCCGAACCTTCTGACCAGTGACATGGTTATTCTCAGAAGCAACAGTGGAAGGCGGGAAACAAGGAAACGAACTTCTTAATAATGCATTCATAGCTGCCCGGGTAAAAAATATAACCTTTCCAATTGAATCAGGATAAAAGCAGCAATAATCAATCCTCGCCACCTGCCAATTGCAGGAGTATAGTTCACGCCCTGACCTTTTTAGAGATTATCGTTTATGTTCAAGGCGCTAGTACTGAACCAGCAGGACAACAACACTGTCGCTTCCATAGAACAGCTGGATGAATCCACCCTGCCCGCCGGGGATGTTATTGTTGCTGTTGACTATTCATCACTGAATTACAAGGATGGCCTGGCCATCACCGGGAAGGGAAAAATTATCCGTGATTTTCCGATGGTTCCGGGTATCGACTACGCGGGCCAGGTCATTTCCTCAAGTGATGACCGGTACCAGCCAGGTGATTCCGTTATCCTCACCGGCTGGGGTGTTGGTGAGAACCACTGGGGTGGTATGGCCGAAAAAGCCAGCGTGCCTGCTAACTACCTGGTTTCCATGCCTGCTGGACTGGACAGCCGCAAGGCCATGATTATCGGTACTGCCGGCCTGACGGCCATGCTGTGTGTCATGGCGCTGCAAGACGCAGGCATTACCCCTGAGAAAGGTGAGATTCTGGTCACCGGTGCCAGCGGTGGTGTTGGCAGTGTTGCCATAACGCTGCTGGATCAGCTGGGTTATCAGGTGGTTGCCGCTTCCGGTCGCCCGGAAAACAGTGACTGGTTAAAGTCCATCGGGGCTGACCGGGTGATTGATCGTGCAGAATTGCTTGAACCCGCACGTCCGCTGGAAAAACAGCTCTGGGCAGGTGCCATTGACACCGTCGGCAGCAAGGTTCTGGCCAAGGTACTGGCACAGGTTGATTACCAGGGGGCGGTTGCCGCCTGCGGCCTGGCCGGTGGGTTTGATCTGCCAACCACGGTTATGCCTTTTATTCTCAGAGGCGTTAAGCTTCTGGGTGTTGATTCGGTCATGTGCCCGATTGAACAACGTATGCAGGCATGGAACCGTATTGCTGAGCTGCTGCCAGAGTCTTTCTACAGCGACGCGGCCAAAGAAGTGTCACTGGATGCCGTGCCTGAACTGGCAGAGGCCATCACTAATGGACAAGTCACCGGCAGAACACTGATTAAGTTGTAATAACGCTCTCACCTTCTAAACTTCTTCAAGTCAGATGCGATCACCCAAAAGCATCTGACTTCCCTCCAAACGATGCGTACCAACTTTTTTATTTCTCAGTAAATGCCATTGAAAAGCAATGAAACACCGTCCGGTATTCTATGTGATTGGCCTGTTCCTGACTGCGTTGGCCAAGTTTATGCTGATTCCGGTCATCTATGATCTGTTGACCGGTGAGTCGAATATCTGGGAATTTGTCGCCGCTGCAGCCATTACGCTGATCAGCGGCGTAGCCCTGACCATCAATTTCAAACCAGAACACTTCAATATGAAGCCCAGGCAGGTGTTTGTACTGACCACACTCTGCTGGGTGGCAGTATGCACTTTTGCAGCACTGCCCTTCTGGTTCAAACTTCCCGTCAGTTTCACCGATGCCTTTTTTGAAACCATGTCAGGTATTACCACCACCGGATCCACCATATTGACAGGTCTGGATCAGATGCCCCCCAGTGTGCTGATCTGGCGGTCACTGCTGCAATGGTTTGGCGGCATCGGTTTTATTGTGATGGCGGTTGCCGTTCTGCCCTTTCTCAAAGTGGGTGGTATGAGGTTGTTCCAGAGCGAATCTTCTGACTGGTCCGAGAAAGCCATGCCCCGTTCAGGCAGCATTGCCAAGGGTATCGTTACTGTCTATCTGATCATGACTGCTATCTGCGCGTACCTTTATTTCCTGGGCGGTATGACCGGCTTTGAGGCCATAAACCATGCCATGACCACAGTCTCAACCGGCGGATATTCCACCTCAGATGCTTCCATGGGGTTATTTAAAAACCCGTTTATCATCTGGACCAGCACCATTTTCATGATACTTGCCAGCCTCCCTTTTGTTCTCTTTGTTCGCTCTATGCGGGGTGACGTTAACTGCTTTTACCAGGATACCCAGGTACAGGCCTTTATCGGTTTTCTGCTGGTAGTCTGGCTGGTTCTGAGCATCTGGTTATGCTGCCACTCTGACTACACCTTTCCCCAGTCACTCACCCTGGTCTCATTTAATACCACGTCAACCATCACCACCACCGGCTTTGCCTACGGTGACTATACCCTGTGGGGTGGTCTAGCCAACCTCACCTTCTTCTTCCTGTTATTGGTGGGAGGTTGTTCAGGGTCAACTGCAGGAGGCATCAAAATTTTCCGGTTTCAAATTGGCGGCAAGCTCCTGAACATTCAGTTAAAGCAACTGGTTCATCCCAGGGCCTGTTTTGTACAAACCTATAACGGTCAGCAAATCAGCAGTGACATACTCCGTTCGTTAATCGGTTTCAGTTTCTTCTTCATCCTGTTAATCGCATTAATGAGCCTGTTACTGTCGCTCTGCGATCTCGACCCCATCACCAGTCTTTCCGGAGCCACGACAGCGGTTGCCAATGTCGGTCCCGGCCTGGGAGCCGTCATTGGCCCTGCAGGAAACTTCAGTTCTCTACCGAATGCCGCCAAGTGGCTATTAAGTGCCGGCATGCTGCTGGGCAGGCTTGAGGTTATTACCGTACTGGTACTTTTTACGCCAGCCTTCTGGAAGGGCTGAGGGATTTACTCCTGACAACCATGGCCAAAAGCCATAAACCTTCTGGTAACCTGGTCAACTTCTGCAGGAATCACATTCACCTTTGCCGCGAAAGATACGCGTTGTTTTTCTTTTTTGCGGGCATCCCTGGAAGGGTTCAACCAATTAGCCAAAGAGCGCATCTGATCATCACAATGTTTATTAAGATTTCGATACACATACGCCAGAGAGCTTAAATAAGCAGCCACATTGAGTCCTGCGGATGAGCCGGGGGTTATCTCAGGATGCGTTTTAAGTCTATCCAGACCATATTCAAAATTGCCATAAATATTAACCGGTATAAAACTTTTGACTTCAGGGTAACGGTCCAGATAGTGACGCAAACCTTTCAATAGCAGCTCAGCGGCTTTTATTTCATCGCCAATAAGATGAAATCCCCAACCGGCAGAATGAAGAACCCATATATCATTTGGGAAACATTGACTGGCTTCCCGGGAAAAGCGCTCGACAGTATCCCGGTATCGGTGAGGAAGGTGATAATAATCCAAAAACAGCGCATTCAACTCTCGCCAGTAATCCCGCCCACTTTTCATGCTTCCTGGCTCTGAAGAATCGGTTGCCTCTGCCTCTGCCTCTGAAGGTATAACATGTGCCGTGTCCTGTCTGGCTTTTATTGACGGGCAAGGTCGGTCAGCTGGACAGGATTGAACAGATTCTGTTTTTTCAGCAGGTTGGGAAGAACGGGAAGGAATTGCATGATGTTCGCCCCCTCGTTTAGCTTTGTTTTTTCGATTCACTTTGTGCTTTTTACTGCTGTCGGCTTTAGATTGTGGTTCAACATCAGGCTGCATGGAGCTGACATCAATATCATCCATGTTTGCCATGACCAGCATATAGTCGGCAGCCTTGTGCTCATAGTACTCCTCCCGCCATTTAATATCTTTGGCTCTATAATAGTCAGCAGCACTTATGCAGCCCTGAACAATAGCACCGATATCGCCCAGCTTTTCCAGACAGGTAATCCATTCTTCGTATACGGGTACCTGGCTTTCCCCGCTGACCAAAGACTGGTAAATTCGGCTTGCTGCATCAATAGCGCCGGATTTTTCTTCGCACTTGGCCAGCATATATTGTTTCAATACACCTGCGGAAGGCTGTAGATAGGAAAAGCAATTGTAACAGTCAAGCAATTTGCGAGCATCCTCCCCGGATCTTTCCAAAGCGCACACTGTTGCGGAAAACAAAAACTGCAACAGCCCAAGATACTCGGTAAATTTTTTCCTATCACTCAAACCCGTTTGCTGATATCTCTGACAACCATTTTTTACACGGGAAATCAGCATTTCCAGGTCAACATCTTTTCCTGCCAGCAAACTGAATTGTAAAGTATGAATATCTGATTCATCATCCCCGCGTCTCTTTTTTATTTCCAGAAATTGTTTTTCCTGTTCAGTTACACCAGGAATTTGCTGTAAACATCTCAATGCCAACTTCACAGGCAGCTCAGGGCTAAAGAATGATGCACAACGCTCACTGCCATCCATATTCACGCAGCAGGCGATAATATTAGAAACATAATAAAGATCCCACCCTACGTGCCAAAACTCTGATACAAACCCCACATCATCCCTGCTAAGTACAATTTTGTAGATTAGCTCAATAATTCCTCCACACTGATTCTTTACGACTTCGGTTAATACCATATTTGTTTCAGCACTCTGATCACTTAACACTTTATGTAGAATGAAAAACATACATTGCATAAAATATCGAGGACTGTAAAAGTCAGACAATATCTCAAGAAAACAAGCAACATCCTGCTGCTTTATTTCTTTTCCGGCATTGATTACATATAAGATTCGCGCTGTAAGACGCTCCAATTCGATCAACTTTTTATCATTTTCAGCTTTTAATTCACTCTTCTTTTTTCTCAGTTGGGAAACGGTCATTTTTTTCCTGGAAACAGGACCAAGCTTATCATCATTAAACGCTGGTCCTTTCTCCATAACACGGATGGCTTTTACCAGTAGAAGGTATTCCTGAGACCCGGTATCAAAAAAAGCAGAACTGAAACCTGAATAACCAAGGTAATTATTAGTGAATTTGGGCTCTACAGTGCGCCTGGAAAGGTTATCAGTCACCGTAGCGTGAGCTGGATCCTGTTGGCTTTGTAAAAGCGTGTCATGTGTTTCAGACTTGTTAATCCCGGCACCTGAGGATGCAGGTTCACAGTGGAACAAGTTATATTCTGAGGGAATCATAATAATTCATTAATCCATTAGGTAATGGCTCACCATCAGCTGTGCTGAGCACAACGCAGTGGCCAATAAACGCATATAAAAACAGATTTTGCAGACTCAATGATGGTATAATCTACGTATATCTGACAATAATGGCGGGGTTTGTTTACATCCAGCAATTATCGTTACTAACCGTTACATTTTCCCGCTCAGAATTTCACCAAAAATGATCTGGATCAATTTTGGTCTTCCAAGCCATCCTGTAACATTTGGTTTCTTGTTGTCTACATTTCATCCAGCTGTTGAGAATACGTTCCGTGCCGATGAACTCCACCTTGAATATGCACCTGATCAGCCAGATCCGTGATCGTGCCCAGCGCAACCCGGAACATATCGCCATGCGCTTCATCACTCAAAGCGCTGATCAGGATGCTCGTCAGTGGCAGGAAGTCAGCTGGCATCAGCTCAGCAAAAAGATTGACCAGGCTTCCCGCACACTGTTGCAGCAAAACCAGCAGGTACAGGCAAAAGTAGGTATATGGTCACAGAACATGCCTCAGTGGACAGTCACCTCCTAGAGTTTTTATCTGCTTGCCCGTGGTGCCACCAATGTCTATCTCAAAGACCCTCATCATGTCAGCGAGACGCTGAAAACCGTTAAGGGTAGCATTGCCAAGAACATCGTTATTGTCTACCAGATCATGACTGCCCTCTGCTCGTATCTCTATTTCCCGGGCGGCATGACCGGCTTTGAGGCCATAAACCATGCCATGACCACGGTCTCAACGGGCGGATATTCCACCTCAGTCACTCACCCTGGTTTCATTTAATACCACGTCAACCATCACCAGTCTTTCCGGAGCCACAACAGCGGTTGCCAATGTGGGTCCCGGACTGGGGGCCGTCATTGGCCCGGCAGGGAACTTAAGTTCTCTACCGGATGCCGCTAAGTGGCTATTAAGTGTCGGCATGCTGCTGGGCAGGCTTGAGGTTATTACCGTCATTGTGCTTTTTACGCCTGCTTTCTGGAAGGGCTGAGGGATTTACTCCTGGTAGTCATGGCCAAAAGCCATAAACCTTCTGGTAACCAGGTCAACTTCTGCAGGAATCACATTCACCTTTGCCGCGAAAGATACGCGTTGTTTTTCTTTTTTGCGGGCATCCCTGGAAGGGTTCAACCAATTAGCCAAAGAGCGCATCTGCTCATCACAATGTTTATTAAGATTCCGATATACATACGCCAGAGAACTTAAATAAGCAGCCACATTGAGGCCTGCGGGTGAGCCAGGGGTAATCTCAGGATGGGCCTTAAGTCTATCCAGACCAGTTTCGACGTTGCCATAAATATTAACCGGTATAAAGCTTTTAACTTCAGGATAATGACGGTCCAGATACTGACGCAAACCTTTCAATAACAGCTCAGCGGCTTTTTGTTCATCACCAATAAGATGAAACCCCCAACCAGCAGAATGAAGAATCCATATATCCTTGGGAAAAACCTGACAGGCTTCCCGGGAAAGACTCTCGACAGCATCCCGGTATTTGTGAGGAAGATGATAATAATCCAAAAACATTTCATTAAGTTCTCTCCAGTAATCCCGCCCATTCTTCCCGCTTCCGGGCTCTGGAGAATCGGTTGCCATAACCTCAGATAGCATAACCTGAGCCGTGTCTTTTTCGACTTTTCCTGCTGAACAAGGCCGAGCGGTTGCACAGGATTGAACCGATTCTGTTTTTTCTGCAGGTCGGGAAGAATGTAGAGAAGTTGTATGATTTTCTGCCCCCCGTTTAGCCTTGTTTTTTCTATTACTTTTGTATTTTTTACTACCAACGGCTTTAGCTTGTGGTTCAACATCAGGCTGAACGGAGCTGACATCAATCCCACCCTGACCTGTAGAGTAATCAACGCCTTTTATATCATCAATATCATCCTTGTTTGCCATGAACAGCATATAGCTGGCAGCCTTGTGCTCATAGTACTCTTCCCGCCTTTTAATACCTTTGTCTCGATAATAATCAGCAGCGCTCATGCAGGCCTGAACAACAGCATCGTTATCGCCCAACTTTTCCAAACAGGCAATCAATTCTTCGAACACTGGTACTTGATTTTCCCCACTGACCAAAGACTGGTAGATACGGCTTGCTGTATCAACAGCACCGGATTTTTCTTCACACTTGGCAAGCATATATTGTTTCAATACTCTTGCAGATATTGTAAAGGAAAAGCAGTCGAAACAGGAAAGCAATCTGCGAGCATCCTGATCAGATCTTTCTAAAGCGCAAAATGTTGCAGAAAGTAAAACCTGCAACAGTCCGAAATACTCCATAATATTATTCTTATCAATCAACTCCGTATGCTGAAACCTCTGACAACCATTTTTTACACAGGAAATCAGCATTTCCAGGTTAACATCTTTTCCTGTCAGCAAACTGAAATGTAAAGCCTGAATTTTTAATTCATCATTCCCCGATATCTTTTTCTTCAAGTTCAGAAATTCTCTTTCCTGTTCAGTTAAATCAGGAAATCGCCGAAAAATTTTTAAAGCGAATTTCACAGGTAACTCAGGGTTAAAGTATGATGCACAATGCTGACTGCCATCTATATTCTGGC
The DNA here is from genome assembly GCF_017744175.1 of Thalassotalea sp. G20_0. Classification (NCBI taxonomy): domain Bacteria; kingdom Pseudomonadati; phylum Pseudomonadota; class Gammaproteobacteria; order Alteromonadales; family Colwelliaceae; genus Thalassotalea; species Thalassotalea sp. G20_0. Next base: position 97,179 of record NZ_JAGHQV010000009.1, read on the forward strand.
AACAGCCAACGATATTAAAGGTATAATAAGTATCCCAAGCCAAATACAAATTTTGAAAATTTGGTACAATAGTAAAATCATTCCTGCTGAGTAAAAATTTATAGATCAGCTCAATGACTTCTCCACACTTATGCCTTATAGCATTGACTAATAACATATCTCCATCATTACCATGATCGTTTACCACTTTATGTATAATGAAAAACATACATTGTATAAAATAATAATGATTGTGAAAATCAGACAATATCTCCAGAATACAAGTAACATCTTTTTGCCTTATTTTTTTTCCGGGATTATTTACATCAGAAGATATTTTTTCTGTAAGACGCTCCAGCTCTCTCAACTTTTTATCATTTTCAGATTTTAATTCACTCTTCTTTTTTCTCAGCTGAGACACTGTCATTTTTTTCCTGGAAACAGGACCAAGTTTATCATCATTAAAAGCTGGACCTTTTTCCATAACACGGATAGCGTTTACAAGGAGAAGATATTCCTGAGACCTGACATCAAACAAAACCGAACTGAAACTTGAAGAACCAAGGTAATTATTGGTGAATTTGGGTTCTACAGTGCGTTTGGAAAGACTATCAGACACAGTAGTTTGAGCGGGCACCCGTTTGCTTTCTGAAAGCGCGTCATGAGTTTCAGACTTGTTAATCCCGGCACCCGAGGATGAAGATTCAGAATGGAACAAGTTATATTCTGAGGGAATCATAGTAATTCATTAAACCATTAGGTAAATGGCTCATTATCAGCATTGCTGAGTACAACGCAATGGCCAATAAACGCATATAAAAACAGATTTTTCAGACTCAGTGATGGTATAATCTATACGTATTTGACAAAAATGGTGGTGTTTGTTTACATCCAGCAATAATCATTACTAACTGTTACAGTTTCCCACTTCGGATTTCACCAAAAATGATCTGGATCAATTTTGGTCTTCCAAGCCATCCTGTAACATCATGCATCCGTCATTTTGTTGTTTACATTTTCATCCAGCTTTTGAGATTACTTTCTGTGCCGATGAACTCCCCCTTGAATATGCACCTGATCAGCCAGATCCGTGATCGTGCCCAGCGCAACCCGGAACATATCGCCATGCGCTTCATCACTCAAAGCGCTGATCAGGATGCTCGTCAGTGGCAGGAAGTCAGCTGGCATCAGCTCAGCAAAAAGATTGACCAGGCTTCCCGCGCACTGTTAAAGCAAAACCTGCAGGTACAAGCGAAAGTGGGCATCTGGTCCCAGAATATGCCTCAGTGGACCGTAGCCGACCTGGCCTGCCTTCAGGCACGACTGGTTACCGTACCACTGTACCCCACCAGCACCACCGAGCAGGTCAGATACATTCTGGATGAGACAAAAGCCAGTCTGCTGTTTGTGGGTGAACAGGCACAATACCATAGTGCGCTTGAGTTACTGGCCCGGTCATCCACATTAAAGACCATAGTTATCTTTGACCGCTCGGTTGATATTAACAGCTGCCCGCAGGCTATCTACTTTGACGACTTTATCCAGCACGGTGTTGAACCGGCCATTCTTGAAGAAAGGCTGAATTCCCGTTGCATGGAAGACCTCTTTACCCTGATCTATACCTCAGGCACCACGGGCGAGCCAAAAGGCGTTATGCTGGACTATGCCAATATGGCAGCCAGCTTCCGTGGCCATGACCAGATCATCCACCTGGACAGTCTGGACACCTCTTTGTGTTTCCTGCCACTGAGCCATATTTTTGAGCGCGCCTGGAGTTTTTACGCCCTTGCCCGTGGCGTTACCAATGTCTACCTCAAAGACCCCCATCAGGTCAGCGAGGCGCTGAAAACCGTGAAGCCGACGGTGCTTTGTGCCGTTCCCAGATTCTTTGAAAAAGTCTATACGACCATTCACGGGAAAGTTGCCACAGCACCCTTTATTCGTCGTATGATTTTTAATACTGCGGTTACCATTGGCAACGCCCATATGGAATACCGCCGCAAAGGTGTTGAGGTGCCTGCTTATCTGGAGAAGCTCAACCGTATCGCCGACAAAATGGTGTTCAGCAAAATTCGTGCAGGCCTGGGCGGTAACATCCGGTTTATGCCCTGTGGCGGCGCTCGTCTTGATGACGACATTAACCGTTTCTTCCATGCCATCGGTATTAATGTGAAAGTGGGTTACGGCATGACGGAAACCGTGGCAACCGTGACCTGTTTCCGTGACACTGAATTTGAGTTTGGTTCCTGTGGTATTCCTTTACCGGGCATACAGGTACGCATCGGCGCAGAAGGTGAAATTCAGGTTAAAGGCGACAACGTCATGCGCGGCTATTACAAAAAGCCGGAAGAAACCGCAAAAACCTTTACTGCGGACGGCTGGCTGCACACCGGCGATGCCGGTCTGATTGATGAAAACGGTGCGCTGCGTATGACCGAACGTATCAAGGAGTTGATGAAGACCTCCAACGGTAAATACATCGCACCACAATACATCGAAGGTACGCTGACCAAAGACCACTTTATCGAACAGATTGCCATTATTGCCGATGCCAGAAACTACGTAACGGCATTGATTGTTCCCGCCTTTGAGGCTCTGGAAGAACACGCCAAAGCGCTGAATCTGAAATACCAGAGCCACAGGGAACTGATTCAGCACAGCAGCATTCAGGAACTGATTCAGGAGCGGGTCAATAAAATCCAGCAAGGGCTGGCTAAATTTGAACAGGTGAAGAAATTTACGCTGCTGCCCAAAGAGTTTTCCATCGAGCTGGGTGAGATCACGCCAACCCTGAAACTGCGTCGTAAAATTATTATGAAGCGATTCAAGAAAGAGATTGAGGCCATGTACGCTCCCAGCAAAGCCTGATGACTATCCCTTGTGAATATCACAACAAAGGCATCCAAACGGATGCCTTTATTCCAAAAACACTGTTTTATACCGGCCGACTCACCCGTCGAGCAACGCATCACTCAATGAATGATAAAATTTCACCACGCCTTCTACAGGCTCAACACCGTCACAGCTGGCATTGTAATTCGCTGATCAATAACCGGGTATAGTGCTTTCTGTACGGTTCAATCAAGGTTGTTGCTATGACAGCAGCTTGCTAAACTCCGGCGCTAAACGTACATACCAAGAAACTGGCAGAAGGAAGCTGACTGTTGTTCTCAGGAACTTATTTTCATATTGAAGAGCGCTACCGGTCACGCTTGGAGCAACTGGGTATTACTTCTTTTGAAAAAGCAATGACGTTGCCGATAGGCGATGTGCTGGAAAAAGAGCTATCCAGAGAGAGTCGTCGTATCAAACAGAGTGGGCAAGTTGCTTACTTGAAACGACAGTTTATTGTTTCGAAAAGATTGTGCCTTGAGAGCAATATGCTGCTGCACAAAGCTTACACCCCTGCTGTTAATGAAGCCATTTATATCAAACAGCTCAAATCCCATGATTTTCAGGTCATGGACGTGATGGCGGTGGGGGAGCGCCGGAAAAATGGTTTTCCTGTCGAAGGTTTTATTCTTGTAGATGAGGTTCCCGGTTATCAGCTGGACCGTTATCTGACCGATACTGAGGACGAAAAAATGACTCATGACCTTCTTACAGCTTATGGCACATTGATTGCCAGACTTCACCAACAGGGTTTCTTTGCACCATTGCGAGTGAAAGATGTGATTATTCGTGATGTGAAAAGATGTGAGCTGGTTATGATTGACCGGGAAATCCGTAACCCATATCCACGTATGCGTACGAAAAGCAGGGCCCAGCGCTCGCTTAGAGATGGCTTTCGTCGTACAAGGAGAGAGTTCAGGAAGTTTAATGATGATATGGAAGCGATCATCATGAGTGCATACCAAAGACAGTAGGGATAAACCCTTCAACTGGCATGGCTGGCCCACTGTTTTAATAGCAGACAGAAAAGACAGCCATGCCCCATCAGGTCAATTTAACAGTCAAACATCGCATAACATTATTATTTATACTGACCGACTCACACGTCCAGCAAAGCATCATTCAATGAATGATAAAATTTCACTACGCCTTCTACAGGCTCAACACCGGCCCGGACCAGGTTTTTTAATGGCTGGAACTGTAATTCACTGATCAATAGCCGGGTTTGGTGCTTCCTGCACTGTTCAATCAATCGCGTGAGGGCCGAGAGACCGCCAGCATCCAGCAGATAGACATTTTCCATCTGTAAGATAATCGTATGTTTATCCTGGCTTAAACGACTGATCTCTCCAAATACGTGATCAGCAGCGGCAAAAAACAGCGGCCCCTCAATGCGAAGGACGGCCGTCGTTGGCGTTACTGGCGTATCTACATAGCGTTTATCCCTGGTGATATCCCTGACCTGGATCATCTCAGCGACTTCTTTCATAAACAGCAATGCGGCCAGTACCACACCAACGCTGATGGCAATGACCATATCAAAGACAACCGTCAGGAAAAAGCAGACCAGAAAAACCAGCACATCACTGCGCGGAGCCGTTTTCAACAGGTGCACCGCTTTAGGTGCTTCGCTCATGTTCCAGGCAACCACCAGCAGCAAAGCAGCCATCGCAGACATGGGAATACAGGCAAGAATACCGGTCAGTGCTACCAGCGCCAGCAGCACAACCAGGGCATGAACCATCCCTGCTACCGGGCTCTGTGCCCCGGCCTTGACGTTGGCAGCTGACCGGGCGATGGCGGCAGTGGCTGGAATCCCACCAAAGAATGGCGCAACCATGTTGCCAATACCCTGCCCTAACAGCTCACTGTTTGCACTGTGTCGTTTACCCGTCATGCCATCCAGCACGACGGCACACAACAGCGATTCGATAGCCCCGAGCATGGCAATGGCAAAAGCGGAAGGAAGCAGGGCCTGAACCAGTGACCAGCTGATACCGGATGGCTGACCATCGACACCCGCCTGCATCCACGGCCAGGCAAACTCGGGAAGGACCGGAGGAATCCCCATACCCATGGAGCCATCAGGTAGCAGGTACTGGAACCGGCTACCAATCGTTTCAACATCGAAACCATAATGGCCAATGATCAGAGCGAGTAGACTGCCAGTAATCACCGCCGGTAAATGAGCGGGAATGGGCAACCTTAACCGGGGCCACAACAACATAACGGCCAGTGTTACGATGGCAATCAGCAGGCTTGGCCAATGGGTGCTGCCCACTCCATTGACCAGAGCTGTTACTTTTTCCCAATAGTGCTCAGGCATGGCGCTGATGGTCATACCAAAGAAATCTTTCAGCTGCAGTGTGGCAATCACAGCACCAATACCAGCGGTAAATCCCAGTGTGATCGACTCCGGTATATACTGAATCAGACGTCCAAGGCGCATTAGAGCCATCAGCACCAGAATGACGCCTGACATAACCGTTGCCAGCAGCAAGCCAGCAAGACCGAATTTTTCTGCAATAGGAAATAACAGCACCACAAAGGCGGCGGTGGGGCCGGATATGCTGTAACGGGACCCACCCAGCAAGGCGATAATAAATCCGCTGATGATCGCCGTATAAAGACCGTACTGCGGCGCAACACCACTGGCAATGGCCAGCGCCATGGATAATGGGATGGCAATAATTCCGACGGTTAGTCCCGCCAGCAGGTCGCTGGCAAAATGTTTGCCAGTGTACTTATCGGCAATGCAGGCCTGACTCAGGGCATGGCAGAGCTTCAGTGACAATAAATGGGCTCGATGTGGCACGGTAATGGCCTGTTCAAGAGAAGAGGAAGAAGAAAGGCGCAGTATAATATGCCTAAATCCGGACAGCGGCTATGCGTATTATGTGCTGCCAAAGCTTTTCTTTCTCACTGGGCAGCGGCAAGAAACGCTGCCAGGTGCCGGGTTGCCTATTGCACAATGACAAGCGCTTCCATAAGGTTTTGGATTAAACAAACTCAATATTCAAAACCTGAACCTGCGTTTACACTATGCAGGAGTTCAATGATAGTTTCGTAAGATTCAATCTTATTGACAGCGGCAAAGTCATTCAGTTGATTCACACGGTCAATTGCCGTGTCGCGAAGTACTTGTGCAACTTTAAGAGGGGTATGTACTGCAGTATTGAGGGCATTGACATCAGCACTTGCAGCAATCAGGCGTTCAACAATCTCTGGCTGACAATTTTCAACTGCAATGTGAAGAGGGGTACCCCCGTTTGTACTATTGGTTGTATATCTGTCAAACGCTTTATCGGGGGGGAACGGGATCTCCCCGTCTGAGACACAGGCATTGACATTAGCGTTTCCGTCAATCAAGAGCTGAACAATGGATGCCTCACCTTTTTTAGCCGCAAGATGGAGGGCGGTCCACCTGTAGTTTCCCATAGTGGCATTGACATTAGCATTTCCTGCAATCAGCGTTGCAACGCTTTCAGGCTGGCCTTCGTCGACTGCACGGTAAAGTGGAGTCATACCACGATCGTTAAGGCAGTTAACGTCAGCGCCTCTGGTAATCATGGCTTTGATAATATCTGTCTGACCGCATTCAACCGACCGGAAAAAGGCGAGCTGACTGGACCCCAGGCATTGAAGTTTATGAAGAGCAACCCCCCTGGTATTGGCCGACAATTTGTCGAATAAAGCCCAGTCATTGATTTCAGTCAATGCACTAAGCAGCTCTGCACGTGCCCCTTCGCAGTAGGCCTCAGTATCACAAGTTGCACTGGCTAAAGAACTGATTATGGGTTTCGTCAGTTTCCCTTCACTTTTTGCCCAGCTGAGCAGTGTCTTGCCTTCACCAATAAGTACTTCGATGTCGGCACCTGCAACGGCCAGATCGTTAACCACCTGTTCATGCCCGGCTTCAATGGCACAGTGCAGGGGAGTTTTCCCGTAGCTTGTTATTTGTGCATCGCTTCCATGGTATTCGAGAGTGGATCCCAAAGGGAGGCCCTGCCACTTTTCCACCGAAGCCAATAAAACGTTCCAATCCCGCCTGTCTTGGATTTGACTGGGCGTTTCCATCACATTTGCCTGGTAATTGATATTTGCACCATTTTCAAGCAAGAACCAGATGGTATCGTGATGACCGCATTGCGCCGCAAAATGGAGTGGAGTCATACCTCTTGTGAGGGCGTTGACGTTGGCACCATGGCGGACAAGGTGCTCTAAGGTCGCTACATCACCTTTGATGGCAGCGCAATGGAGCGGAGTTAGCCCATCTTCGGTGCTGTCATTGACATTTACCCCGAGGGCAAGCAAGCCACTGATAGTATCAGGCCGACCTTTTGCAGCTGCCACGAGGAGCGGCGTTTCATCAGGTGATAAACAATGGGTAACGCTATGATTGCAGCCCGGGCAAGTTGTATTCTGTGGGACTTCCAGAAATTCACCAATGCACAACTTATGATAGCTATGGGTACAGGGAAACAATACAACAGTACGCTGATTACCCAGATTGCCAAAACAGAAATTGCACTTTTCAATTTCCGGATTATCCGCTTTAGAGACTTCCGAATCAGCGTGTGTCATCACGCCCTGCCAAGGGTCTTTTGATTGTAAGCCATGCATAACTTTTAACTCAGGTTATATTAAAGAAATTCGAACGATGGTACGCGAAATACTGGACAATCGACCAAATAGTATTGTGTTTGTCCATTAAATGACGCAAAAGTTCCCATCTGATTTTTATACAATTAATCAGGTAAGCAGCATGCCTGTATTAAACGAATAAAATGAACCGTGCGGCATCTTATTACCATGCAGATTCTTACATTCTCTCTTTGACGTGTTGGTTGACCCTTTTGTGTTTTCATAATCAAAACCATTGATTGTGTCATTATATTGATCATTTCTGCCCTATCCCGGCATCAAATCACAAAGCGTTGGTTTTATTGACTACAATTAGCACTTATCAAATCCAAAGGAATGCTGGAGAAATACTATGGATAGCTCGAGAGTTGTTGGTTCGACACTACAAAATATTCAAGCACCGCCATCCGATGCTTCTCTCAACGATGCCGCTCCCGTTAAAAAATCCTTCCTGGGTAAGTTAGTGACAACCTTTAAAGGTAAGAAAGAACCAGGTCTGGGCAGGGCTAATGATACTGATTGTCTATCCAAGCCAAAGAAAATAATTACAAAGTTATTTAGCCGCAAAATCCAAAAAACCAATTGGGGAAGGGTAAATTATTTTCAGCAGGAGAGAATCAGTAAAATACAAGGTCAAGATGGAAAATCAGACTCAATAAATTCCGCAAAGGCATACAATGAACTGGCTTCAAAATTAAAAGAAAGTAAGAAAGAAGTTGAAGTACTTGAGAATAAGGTCAAAGAGTTTGAAAGTTCATACTCAGATGCCTTGAAATTATTTAATAAAGGCAATTTTAGTGATAAAGACCTAAAGAAAATAAAAAATCTGAAAATCCCTATCAATAGCGGTTCTGAAAACATAAAAATACACTCAAGCAGTAAGGGCCAGATACAATCTCAAGTCAAGAATATTAAAGAGCAATTCCAGAGTTCTGAAACACAGGATTGTTTTAACAAACACTGTGATAATAAGGGCAAGTTGACTGAAGCAAAAGAGGCTCTACGCAAGCTGGAAGGACAGATTTCCTTTGCTTACGGTAAGATAAGCAGGGAACTGGGCACTGCAGCAAGTCAGGAATACCAACAGGAAATGGCAAATGCCAAAAAGGCAATGAAAGCTGACATAGCGAAGCAAGAAGCAGATTATAAAAATAGAATTGCAGAACTTAAGCAGAGTTATCACCAGAATATTGAAAAAGGGGGCCAGAAAGCGGTTCATGTTAATTCCAGTCAGGATCAGTACAAGGCGAACAAGAATCTGTTCAAGGATCGAAAAGAGAGAAATATTGCCAAGGCAAAAAAGGCTTACAAAGTTCGTATGGAAGAAATCAAGAAAGCTCGCGCCACGAACCAACAAGTTGCACAAAACTTGATCAAACCAAAACAAGCCACAGCACCATCTGTCATGCCCGTGAATATGGAAAATGGGGCCAGCAAACTGTTAGAAAAATTCAACACTCCTGGTTATATAGAGGGTGAGCAATGGCAGGATGATATCAAAGCAATCTTTGACCGTGGTGATGTTGATGGTTTGGAAACTGTCGAAAAAACTCTAAAACAGTGGCAAGCAAACCAGAGCCAGAGTGCTTTCAAAGAAGTATTGAAATTTATTAAGCTTGAGAAAGCTATCAGATTGGCTCGCCCATGATCTGAAAGTCCTGTCCGTGTAAAGACTCAGCATGAACATTCAGGCCAGTGCCCAATTTGGTTACTGGCCTTTTTTATGCTTTACACAACCGGTATCGGACTAACCACATCGGCATTCTGTGCCCGGTGCCGCAGAAAATGATCCATCAGGGTAATCGCCATCATCGCTTCAGCAATGGGTACTGCGCGAATACCTACGCAGGGATCATGGCGCCCCTTGGTGACGACCTCCACCGGCTCGCCCTGACTATTAATCGACTTTCCTGAGGTGGTAATACTGGATGTTGGCTTCAGGGCAATATGAGCAACTACGTCCTGCCCGGTACTGATACCACCCAGGGTGCCACCAGCATGGTTGGAAAGGAAGCCATCCGGGGTAATCTCATCCCGGTGCTCCGTACCTTTCTGGCTGACACTGGCAAACCCGTCACCTATTTCAACGCCTTTGACCGCATTAATGCTCATCAGTGAATGGGCCAGATCCGCATCAAGGCGGTCAAAAACCGGTTCCCCAAGCCCTGGCGGAACACCGGTCGCCATCACGGAAACACGAGCGCCCACGGAGTTACCTTCGGCCCGAAGGCTGGTAATCAACGCTTCCATTTCCGGGACTTTGTCCGCATCTGGCGAGAAGAACGGGTTGTTTCGCACCTCATCCCAGTCCAGCTTCTCGACCTGAATATTGCCGATCCGGGACAGCCAGCCAAGCACTTCTATACCCTTGGACTGCAAGTACTTGCGGGCAATAGCGCCAGCCGCCACTCGCATGGCCGTTTCCCTGGCAGATGAACGGCCACCACCGCGATAATCCCGAACACCGTATTTATGGGCATAGGTGTAATCCGCATGACCGGGTCTGAACAGATCCTTGATATTGGAGTAATCCCTGGAGCGCTGATCCTGGTTTTCAATTAACAGGCCGATGGGGGTACCGGTGGTCACCCCTTCAAAAACGCCGGAGAGGATTCTGACCTGATCCGGCTCACGACGCTGGGTGGTGAATTTGGAGGTACCGGGCTTACGACGATCCAGGTCAACCTGAAGATCCGCTTCTGTTAACGGCAACCCCGGGGGGCAACCGTCAACAATACAGCCCAGTGCCAGACCGTGGGATTCACCAAAGGTAGTGACCTTGAACAACTGTCCTATACTATTTCCTGCCATACTTGAGCGATCTCATTGTTATTTTCAGAAAATTCCCAAAATGGTTAAAAACCCCTTACAGGGCTTTTAACCGATTCTTGAACAAAGACTGATATTTTCTGCAATCTTCAGCAGACAGCACCAGAACACCATGACCGCCTTTTTCGAAATCAGGCCAGACAAACGGTACTTCCGGATACTCATCCTGTAAAGCCCACTGGCTGTTGCCAACCTCCAGCACCAGCAGCCCCTGGTCATCCAGGTAATCAGCTGCCTGCGCCAGAATGGTACGGGCGAAATCAAGCCCGTCATCTCCGGCAGCCAGACCCAGCTCGGGTTCGTGGGTGAACTCTTCCGGCATATCGGACATATCTTCAGCATCCACATAGGGTGGATTACTCAGAATCAATTGATACCTGGGACGCTCTGGCAAAGCATCCAGAAAATCAAACAGATCCGACTTAATGGCCTGCACCCTGCCCCAGAGTTCGTGGCGATCAATATTGATATTGGCCACTTCCAGGGCGTCTTCAGAAATATCCAGCAGATCCACCTGGGATTCAGGAAAAGCATGGGCTGCACCAATGCCAATACACCCGGAACCGGAACACAGGTCAAGCACACGGCTGATCTCTACATCTCCCAGCCACGGCTGGAACTGCTGGAGAATCAGCTCGGCAATGGGAGAACGGGGGACCAGCACCCGCTCATCCACATAAAATGGCATATCACAGAACCACGCCTGATTGACCAGATAGGCCAGGGGTTTACGACTGACCGCCCGCTCTTCAATCAGGTTGGCCAGTTTTTCACGTTCACGATGGGTTAAACGACTGTCAAGATAGTTGTCGGGAAGATCCCAGGGCAGCTGCAATACCTGGAACACCAGATGCAGGGACTCATCCAGCGCATTATCACTGCCATGACCAAAGAACAGACCCGCCTCATTAAAGCGGGTTGCTCCCCAGCGTACAAAGTCTCGAATAGACACCAGCCCTTCGCAGGACTCATTGGAACCTGTCACATTTGCTCCTTCGGATTCGCAACGCCCGGAATTTTCACGCTGAGCCGAACCCTTACTGCCTTATATAGGCGGCTTAAAATAGCATATTCCCTGCTCAGGGGTAACGGCTGTTTAACGCAGATGACCTGCCGTGATCCTTAATCGGAGAGATAATACTCGATTGTCGCAACCACACGGACTTTCTTGATATGAGGGTTATTCCGGTCACGATCACTGATGGAAAACTGCCCCTGGGAAGCTCTCTTGATTTTGCCCAGCTCGCTTTGTGAATCCGAGGCAAACTTTTCCGCCACTTCCCGGGCCTTACGGGTCGCTTCCTCAATCATTTCCGGCTTAACATCATTCAGGCGGGTAAACAGGTACTCCGGCTGTGAACCGTAATGACCACCGGTAAACACAATGCCCTCCCGGCCAAGGTCCGACAGATTGCCCATCACCGAGCGCACCGCTTCAATATGACTGGAATAGATAGTCATGGTTTGCAGGGCGGTATAACGAAACTCCGGGCGACTGCTGCTGCCATAATTATTAGCCGATTTATCGGTAATATCAGGCGACATCAGGCTAATGTCTTCAGCCGCGATACCACTCTTTTCCAGGAACTCCCTGATGCTGTCAATATTGTTTTCAATCGTGCCATAGAGAGCTTTCAAATCATTATCGGCCGCTGAAAACTGAATAGGCCAGATCACGACGTCTGCCTGATACTCCCTCTCTGACAACCCTTTGACCGTGACACTTCTCTCATACTGCTTGAATTCAATGGCAGCATTCGCCAACAAATACCCCAGACAGGAAAGCCCGAGAAAAACAGAAATGCCCAGTATCAAGGCACTGACTCTACCGGTACTCATATTGCTTACACCTGATCATTTTGTTGAAAAAATAACGAACCCCATCTTTGGGCTCACCCGGTAAATTATCAGATTCTACGCTAAACTTGAGTATTTTATATTTCGGGCTACCACATAAGACAAACCTCAAGGGACATTCGCCGCTTATGTTGCCACGGAGTACATTGCCCATCTCACAAGACACGCTAGAATTCTGGTGATTAAACGTGAAGGAAGCATATAACATGGCGTTTAACACGCTCTTTCCGGTGGACAGTAATGCATCGGCGCATGGAGATTCTACGTTTCTGCCCATTAACTTTATGTTATGCGCTGCCTCAAGTACTCATGTCTATAAATAAGAAAAGGAAAAGAATATGCTCAAGATAGGAAGTATAAGAGATACACCATCATCCCCACGTACTCCTGATGAGGAGCCCGCGAAGAAAGCGATTAAAAAAGAAATACCTGACAGTGATGACCAGCATTCACGAAAAACAGGCCTTGTTGAGCGCACAATTGCTTCAATATCCGGAAGCAGTTCAGAGAGTGACTCTTCCTCAACAATCACAGAAAGCAGTTCAGAGAGTGACACCCCCCCAACAATAACTGAAAGCAGCTTAGGTGACTCATTCTTAACGGTAACCGGAAGCAGCTCAGAGAGTAGCTTAAGCTCACCATCGTCATCAAGCATGTCTGAAGGAACAACTTTCAGAGTTAGTAATATGCCGATTGACGTGCTTTCTCAAGTGCAATTACTTGACCGGCTTAGCTACATGTTATCAGATTATCCAGAGCTATCTTCTATTACCAGAATTGAAGGGATTCCAACCAGAAGTGAATTTAACACAATTTACGCAAAACTTCTTATCCAGTTACATTATGAAAATATGGGTCATGATTCCGCAAAAATATTTTCGTTAATTGAGCCAATATGCAAAGGAATTTTTGAAAAACTAAAGTAAATTGCTATCAGACTTTTTTTGCGGATTGCATCAGTTCCACCCGCTTATTCATCATATCCTGATATGAGCCTTGTTGGGTGACACTATCCAGAACCCGGGTAAGGTGCTCTTGCAAATGCTGCCTGAGACTCCCGGGTGTTTCATCGGATGTATAGCGATCAACAATCTGCTCAATGGCCGTGGTGATCAGGCTTGCAGAGTTCAGTACTTCAGCAGCCACTGTCGGTTCACCGGCTTTCAGTGCTGCAATGGCCTGCTTCAGTTTGTCCACCACTTCTTTATTCTGGCCTTCTTTGACCAGATCTTCTTTGATCTGTTCTTCCCGTAAGCGCTCTTTCAAGAGCTCGAAAAATTCAGCATTAGACATAGCTTCAATGGCAAGCAGTATACCCCTCTGGGCGACCAGAATACCCTCCAGGAACTCTTCACGGGTTCTGATTAATGGCTGCAGATCAATGCCCAACCTCTGGGACAATAGACTTAGCCGCACATGTTCCGGTATTCCATAGAGATCTGCACTGTTGTGCTGACTACCCTTTGCGCCATGGACAGATGCATCCCCACTGTTGCGATTGATCGAAACAATATTATCAATCACCCTTTGCAGCGCCAGTGAGCCCGTATTCGCAACAGATGGGGACACATCAGCAGCAACAACGTTTAACACCTGAAGAGGGGCTGATAATCCTGCCGCAGAAGCTTGCTGAATGGTCTCTGTCAGCTGTCTGACATTACTTTCATAGACGCCCATTACTTCATCCGTATCCGTGGCTTCTGCCAGTGCCGACTGCACCTTTGTCACCATATCCTGTAATGGGGTAGATGCAGGCACGTTGACGGTTGAGCGTTGAGTCCCTGCTACCTGGTTATCAACGGTTGATCGCTCCCCTGGTGGCTGTCCCGATGCCTCTTCTGACAAAGACGCTGATAAGCTACCCGGCAAAGGCTGGGCAGCTTCTCCTGTAGACTTTTGACCCAGAGAGTCTCTGATCACCAGGGCAGTTGATAGAAGCCCCTTAATTTCTTCAGACGAAGCCACCATTGCACCAGGCAGAGCCGGTTGCAGGGCAGGAACCGGTATCACAGATGCAACAGGGAAATTTTCAGTCCTGGCTGCCTGGCCCTGTGAGACAGAGTTCGACTGCTGGTAACCGGAAGCCACCTTGTCAACCTTGTCTTTTACGGGCTGCCCGGCCAGAAACTCTGCCGGCACAGGCTCCAGTCGGCTGGGCTGTATATCCCCGGATACCTCACTCATACCCTCACTCCTTGCAGTACCATCAAAACTCGTTAATCATTTTTTCTACCCGGCTTACCTCAGGACTGGTGGTGCCGGATTCATGGGCCATTAAAACCGACGCCCGATAAGCAAGCCTCGCTTTTTGATAATGCTCCAGGGCGACATAACAATCGCCTACATAAATCATCGGATGTGGGTCATTGGCATCAAGAGAAATTGCGTACAGATACGTATCAATGGCCTCACCATAAAGGTTCACCATTTGCTGGCAGGCACCGAGGCCAGTGAAAAAGCGGGGATTCCACTGATCATAGAGACAGAGAAATTGAAACAGGCGGGCAGACTTCTCATACAAACCATTATTATATTTCAGATACGCCAGTTCATAGATGGCTTCCTGCGCCTCCTCACTGATATTACTGGCTTCAGCAAGACTCCCTCCCCTGGCCATATAATCCTCCACAATGGCCATTGCCTGGGCATCAGGCGAGCTGAACACTGAATCATTCATGTGCTGCTTCCCTGCAGATTAGAAAGACGAGTTGTTCTATATAGGTATAGTACCTTTACAGACCAGCTCGAAGGTTTTTAACAGACTCTTGAGCCCGGGGGACACAATGCCACAGAGAATTGAAGATGGAATGGGACAACATCATTTCCAGGATCAGCCACCAAAACAACCTGAGCCTGTAAAAGGCTGCCTTGGCAGGCACCCTGTAACTCCGGAGACAGGACAACGTTATGTGAACGCAAAAACCGCCAGGGCAGTCAATGGGAAAACTCAAAGACACCTTTTACAACGAAAAGTTTACTCCAATGCAGCCCTTTATCTGCAGCGAGCAGCACCTATTACCTTACAGGGGGCCACTATCGACAAAGAGTACAATTACCCGATCGTGCCTAAAAAAGATTTACTTAAGGTCAGGAAGTTAGGCAAAGGGACTTATGGCTCAGTGGTGCTTGTGATACACAGATATACCCATCAATACCTTGCCCTGAAAATGGTTGGTAACGATACCGATCGAAGGCAAGAGTGTGCACAGTTGATAAGAATTCAACGGGCAGTAGCAAAAATCCATGGTAACACAGAGAATATTGTCAACCTTATTTCCCTGAGTCGTGGAAGGTCAGATAGAAAATATGTTCTTATGGAGTATGGGGGGCGGGATTTACTGGGCTCATCAAAAAAGTATGGCCGTTTCAGGGGCAACGAGCTTAAAAAAACTTTTTTCCAGGCTGTTAAGGGCGTCAACACCCTGTTTAGAGCCGGTTACCAGCATCATGACATTAAACCAGAAAATATCCTGATTAGCAGAAAAGGTGTTGTGAAGATCTGCGATTTCGGCCTGGCAGAAAAAATGGGCAGGGGAGCTCAAATTGGCAGAGGAACACCAGAGTATATGCCTCCGGAAAAACTGTATGATTTGCGCGGCGGCCCCATTTACAGAGCTGATTCCTGGTCCCTGGGGTGTACATTTGCTGAACTGCGCTTAGGTTACCCTGTCATGATCGGTACTCGCACCTTATGGGAAAGTCACAAGCTCCCTGGTGAGACAATAGCTCATCTGAAAACGATGCGAGAAGAGGCATACCAGCAGCTTCTGCAACGGGAAGGCAGGCAAGCAGCTGAGTTATTCAGGGCATTAACCAAGCTGCATCCTGGTGACCGGCTGTCCACCACCCAGGCGCTGAAGCACCCTTACTTTGCTGCTTGCTATTCTTGATATATTCAGACAGATTTATAACATCGGATCATGACATGGAACGTTTCAACGTAACCTCGCCCTCAAATATAAACCCTGAACAAATCAATCTGGCTGAACCAAAAGCAGCAAACTATTCGGGGATCAAAGAAAAAAAAGATACCAAGATACTGAATAGCGATGGAAAACTTGTCTCTAAATGGGGGCGGCGTATTGAAAATCACTTTAATAAAACGTTTATTGACGAAGAAAAATCCGTTCCGAAAGCCAACATGTATGAATTTGAAAAAGGCATAACCAAGAGACGTATCGAAGTATTAATGGAAGAAGTTCAAGAAGATCAGGAAGGTAAAAACAGATCAGACCACGTTGACAGTATTTTAAAACTTCCCGATGAAATACCAGAAGAGTGTACGTTTTTTGACAAGAATCAGTTCAGGAAGCTTATCGAATCAGATACTGAAGTCTATCTATCCCATGAAATACATCGTTGCAAATCGG
Source organism: Thalassotalea sp. G20_0 (assembly GCF_017744175.1). Taxonomy (NCBI): domain Bacteria; kingdom Pseudomonadati; phylum Pseudomonadota; class Gammaproteobacteria; order Alteromonadales; family Colwelliaceae; genus Thalassotalea; species Thalassotalea sp. G20_0. Next base: position 113,750 of record NZ_JAGHQV010000009.1, read on the forward strand.
GTGCAAGCCTTGTTGCATTAAAAAAAGAAGTCAACCGGCTTAAGGCAGGCAATAAGCTATCAGCCAACGTGATCGATTCACTCAATCAGAAAATACATGATCAGATGGCAGTTCTGGTGAAGGCAATGCCGGGCCATCTTAAAAGTATCCCATACGATGGAGACCCGGAAAAAGACTTTAATATGGCTATAAAAAAGTGCCATGCCATCAAAAACCTGTTTAATGCCGCTGAGCATATTGATAAAAACCTGGCTGTCAGGCTTGAAAAAGAAGCATGTGAGATGATGGTTAATACATTTTCAAGCGATGTAAGTGAAATAAAAAAGTTATGCCTTGCACGGAACAATCTGAAAGAGAGTGAACAACTATCAAAAGACATTAAGAATTTAAGAGAAGAAACAGTAAAACCATTTCTTAACACGGTTGCCGTACACCCGGAAAAATACTGCCAGAAAATTCAAGTCACTACAGAAAAAGCAATAACGGAATTAGAAAATCAACGCAAGATAATCCCTGACAACACAAGCAACCTGAACAACAAAGTCAGAAGAAGTTCGATAACAGAGAACACTGAAACGCCTCTTTTGCAAAAAGATGGGCAGTCCAATGTGCTTCTTGATCTTCAACCAGCTGAACCTATCACTTTTCAGGGTGCCCCTATCGATCCTGAGTACAATTGCGCGATCATACCCAAAAAAGAATTAAAAAAGACCACGACATTAGGCAAAGGGGCTTTTGGCTCTGTGGTTCTTGTAAAACACAAGCGTACCAAACAAAAATTCGCCCTTAAAATTGTTGGTGATGATACTGCACGCAGAGATGAATGTGCAAAGATGGTAAGAATTCAGCGGGCAATAGCAGCAACCGGTGAGAACACCGAGAATATTGCCAACCTTGTTTCCCTGAGTCGTGGAAAATCCAATAAAAAATACATCCTTATGGAATATGGAGGAGAGAATTTACTGGACTCATCAGAAAAGGATCGTCTTTTTAGAGGTGAAGACCTAAAAAGTGCTTTTTTTCAGGCAACCAGGGGTATTAACACGCTATTTAAAGCCGGTTACCAACATCATGATATTAAACCTGAAAATATTCTGATTAATGGAAAAGGTGTTGTGAAGATATGCGATTTCGGGTTTTCAGCAAAAATGGACAGGGCTACTCCAGTTCGCAGCGGAACACCAAGTTATATATCGCCGGAAAAACTGTATAATTCGACCAACAAACCTAACGTCAGAGCAGACTCCTGGGCCCTGGGATGTACTTTTGCTGAAATGTGTTTAGGTGGTGATCCTATAATGCCTGTTACCAAGGATATGTGGAAAGGTAAGACGCCTTATAAAGAGGCTTTAGCCAAGCTAAAAGAAGCGAGAGAGGATGCTTACCAGAAACTTCTGGAAGTGGAAGGCGAACAAGCTGCGGATTTTTTCAGGGCGCTGACAGAGCCGGACCCTGAAATGCGCCTGTCCCCCACTGAAGCGCTTGAGCACCCTTACTTTGCGTCTTACCATTCCTGACGAAGCAATTCTAGTGTTCCATTTATCCGGATCCGAGTCGCCACGACAGGCATCGATAAAGTCTCTCCTGACTTAAGTTGTCTGTTGACCGGAATGCCAAAAGCATATTTGTTGATAATGAGATCGACCCAGACAGAAAGCCCCAGCGTTCCTTAAAATTGAACTTATTGCTGACTTGATAATCAAACGAAGTTGCCGGTTTACCACTTCTTAATAATAATCTGAGTAACATCACCTTTGATCTACAAGGATTATTATCTTCGAGTCGGAAAAAGACTGGTTATCCTGTAAATTAACTGAAAATTTATGAGATTATATTATGCAGCCAGTAAACACCCCAACTAAACTAGCTGAGCCTTCTAATTATTCAATGACTGCAGAGTGTTCAAATAATAAGTGTTCAGATAATAAGCGCTCAGATAACAACAGCCCAACAAATAAATACATTAATTCCAGCTCACCTGAAAGATTTGGTGATAATACACAAAAAACTCTAACCGAGCGTGAGGCAATAACTGTTGTTGAGCCTAAGGTTGCTCACGATCCTGAACCAAACGCTTCAGCTTCTTTGTTACCATCTTCGTCATATCCATCTTTAGGTGCTGAATCAGAAACAACCAGTTTTGATGCTAAATCAGAAGCTATCGTCATGGATATTATCAGAGAAATGAAGTCAAAAATTTCGGCTGATATTTCTCTCCCGGATGGCTGGAAAATAATGCCAGAGAAAACACCATGCAGCGACCTTATTGAAGGATTAGTAATTGACAATACTGGAATGCCTCGAATTCAATACAGTGGAAAAACAGCCTTTTATGATGCTTACTTAATCACAAGCCAATTAAATTACGAGAATGCTTTGCAAAAACGGACTGAAATTCAATCTGCTGAATTAATTGAAGAACAGCAAATGGCTGCTTATAGTCAGCTCAAAAAACTGATGGGTGCAGAAGTTTTTAAGTGTTTTGCTGTCCAGCTTGATAACATATTATATAATGGTATGGCACATCTGGGTTATGGATCACGTCTTTTTGCACAAGTTGACACAGTCTTAAACTGGTACAATACAGAACAAAACAAATCAAATGTTGAACAATTTTTGAATGGTGAATTTAAAGGAACGGAAGCAGCTATTAAACTTGAGCAATTCGTCGAAATGTTCGTTATCCATGAGGACTTAGCTTTAATAACAAGTATTTGTTTAGAAGAAGATATTGGACTTTTCGATGCAAGGTTCGAACCAATTCCAAATCAAGAAAACATTTATGAGCAATGGAAGCAAATAAGAGGCATTTCACAATCTCATCAACAGGTTACACAACATGCATATCAAGAAAGATCCCGCTCAAAGGAGTGTATTGTATTCTAGGAATGATCTAGACTAACCGAACGCAATATGTACTATCTATCTGATTCGATAGTTTTAGCTTACTTAGAAAAAACTGTCGGATCAGTAATCCCAGAGGCTGTACGGAAACTCCGTAACCCTGAAATTTGATATCACTGAATCGAATTAATGCTGTAATTTCAGGCCAGAACTTCTCAGCCTTACTCCAAAAAAACTGTTGCCACTTACAAAACATTTTTTTGACCCGCCCTCTCGCCGTTCCTGAACAAACTACATTCAAAAAAGAGAGGTAAACATCATGAAAACATTCAACTTCAGGAGCCAGAAGAACAACGTAAGCGCTTATTTGAAGACGTCCTCAGAGAAGCGCTTACGCATTGCCGAGAAAGATAAGGAAGCCCCAGAGAAAGAGAACCATGAAATACGCTAAATTCAGCAAAGAACATTTATACGACGAAGTTAGAATAAGCCATCGAGTAAAATGGACACTTCTTGGACATATCGGCAATTTGGAACAAATGAGCTAGAATAAAAGGAAGGGAAATTAAGGAGTTAGAAAATACAAATGGCGGTGAGGGAGGGATTCGAACCCTCGATACGGCTACAAACCGTATACTCCCTTAGCAGGGGAGCGCCTTCAGCCTCTCGGCCACCTCACCGTTTCAATATGGCGCGCTCGGGAGGATTCGAACCTCCGACCGCCTGGTTCGTAGCCAGGTACTCTATCCAGCTGAGCTACGAGCGCGTTGTTTGAAGCGACTTGAAAGATATTTGAATCAATTCAATTCGTCAATCACTTTTGTTGACTTGGCGCGCTCGGGAGGATTCGAACCTCCGACCGCCTGGTTCGTAGCCAGGTACTCTATCCAGCTGAGCTACGAGCGCCCTGCGTCAACGGAGGCAGACTATAGAGATTTCATTGGGTTGAGTCAAATACGGTTTTTACTGATCTACTCAAATCCAACCAATTGTTTCCTGAACTTTGTAATTTAATCGCTGTCATAAGAGTCAGGAAATCAAGCTGCTTTCGTATTGCCTTGTTTTGTTATTAATGAAACAAACGCATCAGATAAATACAGAGAAATGAAAAAACGATTTCCTCCGCTAACTACACGACCTGGTCTTGAGGAAATCCAATAATGGATAATATAGCTACAACGCCTGGTATATCACTTCCTTCTTCAGTGCCTAAGCACCCGGATTCAAGGGATGTGAGTATTTGTCCATCCTGTCAGGAGTCTTGTTTTCAGGGCAGGAAAGTCAATATAGTGCAAAGAAGACCTGAGCATCGGACGATTCCAGAAGGTCCCGAACAATGTCCGGTATGCAAGAAAGTCGTTGATTCACGAAATATCTCTCCTGTTACCCAGGCCAATGAGATTTCCAAACTCCGGGTAAACCGATGCCATGACCTGAGAGTTGTACTGGGCATAGACGATCACATGGCGGTCACAATAGTTCAGGACTTGATGAAAGAAGGTGTCATTTTGCCTCTTGAAGAGCGGTCCCGGGCTTTGAAAGAAGCCTTGGGGATTACCGACTATGAGTCGTCTTGTTACGAATGTATGAAGCTTATTGCCCAGCAGATTTTGCCCCACTCTCTTTCACTGGCAATGGGTATGTACACGGTTGTGCCCAGGCATGCCAACGCCTTATGGCAAATGGGTGTCAGCCTCTCGCCGGAAGAGCTGCATCAGGCTCTGACAGTTTTGCAGCAATCAATTGACAGTGATGGCGGCCAAGCAAGTGACCAGCGCCGTCTGATTCAGGAAGAGCATATCAAATTACTGGTTCAGATCGCAGAAACTATTCCCAGTGAAAAGTTGTCCGGGATCATGCTACCAGTATTCAAATCAGAAGATGAAGTCAGCATCGGATATATCAGGCTCTTGCTGGGAATGGCGTCCGACCCATCCTCCCATCGGCTGCTTGATGCTGTTTGCAATGATCTGGATATGGAACAAAAATCCATTATTATGAGAATCGCCCTGGCGCTTAACAGTGATGAAGGCAGCAAACTCTTTCGCACCCTGAAAAACAGAAATGGTACCCTGACTCCAGAAGAACTGCCCAAAGCCCTGAAGGAAGTCCTGGGTAGAAACAGTACCTGCTCTAACACCCTTTATAATTGCGTTATTGACTATGCTCACGACCTGTTTGATATGGGTGCCCGTCTGGACCAACCTGAGTGGGAAAAGGCAATGCTGAAAGCAAACGAGCTAAAATGTAACCGGGATAAGATGATGGGCGATCTTCATATCGCCTTCTTGAAACGAGACGAGACAGCTTTCAGTTTGTGGGAATCGACTCAAATGGATGCTCTGCCAGATTAATTCCCCCAGCAGTGCGCTATTAGCTTTGACCTTTGAACAAATCTGAGTCTTCGATCAGGTGCCTGTTCGCCTCAGTGATTGTTTGAAAAATCCTGTTGCTTTCCTCATTGTTCTCAGGGTTTTTATCAGGATGGTGCTTTAGTGCCAGTTTCCGGTAGGCTCTTTTTACATCATTCAGGCTGGCACCTTCCGACAACCCCAATGCATTAAGTGACTGTCGATTCTTTTGGACCATCTGCTCTGCAGAGAGTTTGCGCGGGGCACCTTTTGGGTGAATTTTCCCGACCGACTGGCGCAGATAATCTACGTTGCCGTCGGACTCTTTAATCAAGTTATCCACTACTGCCCGTGCTTCCTCAGGGGAAAAGCCTTTTTTCTCAATTTGTTCAATCATCCAGGGGCGCAGTGTGTTGGCATTTTTATTACTTTGAGCATGAGGAGCATCAGAAACCCACCGCTGAAACCGGGACAGGTCTGAGCCAGCGACGTCCAGCGCATTAACAATGGCTTCATGGGACCGGTCCGGGCGGTAGCCTTTGGCGGTGAATTGCCCCATTGCCCATTGATAATTTTGCCGCTGCAGTTCTCGAAAGGCAGACTGTGGGGTCAATGGCGTGGTGTTAACCATGATTTCCACCGAGCGATAATCATAGCCGCACTGGGTTAACACCCTTTCTGCCATGACTCTGGCAACAGAGGGGGCATAACCTTTGCCCTGAAATTGGTGGGTAGCCCAGCTAAACCACTGCAGCCGAAGAATCGCTATACTGGCTGGCTGGTTAATCACGCCACTCTTGTTGACTGGCTGGATAACCACTCCATTTATTACGTAGCCAGCTATTTTTTTGTTACTGTATTGTCTGGCAAGAAGATCCATTTTAGGGATCGGATCCGTTTTACTGACTTTTCGCCCGAACTTTTTCCCGGATGCTGTCACCTGACCTTGGGAATTACCTTCCAGAAGGTAAGCACTGTGTAGCCAGCTAATGCCATTCATGCCTGCACCCATGCCATCCATCAATCGTTTCCTTTTCCCGATAATATATAGTCAGGTTATCGGAGCAACAGTTGGCAGTTTTAATTCAGGCAGCCTTACGGAAGGCTGCTCACGGGCAAGACCCACAGTGGGTTGGAAGCAAAACACAACGTCTGTATTAAGCCCGACAGGCTCCTGAGTTGCCCACTTTATTATTCTCTACTGCCACATCTTTACCCACCATCATTTCAGGTGTTGCCCGGTAAAACAGGGTAACACTGAGGGCAAACGTCAGTATTTCCGCCACCGGCAGGGCAAGAAAGGCACCTTCAAGCCCCAGGGTTTTCCAGAATAGAATGATCAGCACCAATGGCAATACCAGAGAGCGACTGATAGCAATCAGGGCCGACTGGGTAGCCGCATGCATACCGGTAAAATAGCCGGACAGGGTAATGTTGATACCATTAAACAGAAATGCCGGCCAGATTACGGCAATGATCGACATGGTCAGCGCCAGCGTGGCAACTTCATCACTCTGAATAAAAACACTGGCCAGCTCCTCAGGGTAAACCAGCAGAGCCATCGCAAAGGTAATACCCACCATAATGGCAAGACCAACAGCCAGTCTCACAAAACTGACAATACGCTCTGGCTTTCTGGCACCGAAGTTAACGCTGACAAGAGGCCCCAGGGCTTCTGCAGTGCCGTATGCCACCATGATGCTAAGCCACAGGATATAATTGACAATGGTAAAGGCGGCAACGCCGGTAGTGCCTGCTTCAATGATCAGAATCCAGTTAATAACGAACATGAGCAGTCCACCGGACATCTCATTAATAAACTCGGAAAAACCGTTATAGGCGGACCGGAACAACTCAAGCCAGGAACCATAGGGCTTAATCAACCGAATGCGGGCCTGTTTGCCAAAGAAACGCACTACCAGAAACGCAGTACCCAGCGTATAAGCGATACCACTGGCAAATGCTGCACCACTGACACCCCAGCCCCACATTTTGATAAACAACGCATCCAGTACAATGTTCGTGAAGGCGGTAAGCACCAGCCCGACCAGGCCATAGTTAGGCGCATCATCAACCCGGGCAAAATACGATAAGGTATAAGTCAGCCCCATGAACAACATAAAAGGCGAGACTATACGGATATATTCGGTGGTCAACGGCAGTGCTTCACCGTCTGCTCCCACAAAAGCCGCAATATCCCTGGCAAAAAAGTGCGCCAGGCTGGACACAGTGAGGGCAAAGATAACAATCACCGTCAGGGATTTGGTAAAAATATTGGACGCCCTGCGTGTATCTCCGGCCCCCAGGGCTTTACCGGCAACCACCGCGCCACCTACCAGCATCATGACACACAGGCCAAAGAACACCGAATACAGTGGTACTACCAGGTTAACCGCGGCCAGGGCTGTTGCCCCCACGTAATTCCCGACAAAGATACCATCAACAATACCCGCTGAAGACAGCGCTACCAGACCCAGTATGGATGGCACCACAAAACGGAAAAAATCCACCGTGGTGCAACCGGAGGTCATCGTTTCATCAGTAGTGTGAACTGACATAGGCGTTTCCTTATTGCGGCATTAGATTAGTCTGTGCCTGCAATGCTTTGTTCCTTTGGCTAATTAATATGAACACCTGTTCAAATTGGACACATGTTCAATTCTTTTTTATGCTATGTCAACCAGTAGTTATATCGGACAAATGCAGTCTATGAGTTACCTGCCAAAGGATGAAAAACGCAAAGCTATTCTGGAGGCCACCCTCTCCCTGGTGGTGTCCTGTGGCTTTGCCGGCATAACTGCCCGCAAGGTTGCCGCCGAAATGGGTGCCGCTACGGGAACCATCCACCATCATTTTTCGTCGCTGGATGAGTTGAAAACCGAAGTCATCCGTTATGCCATATCATCATCCGTTGACTCCGACCTGGAGGCCATTAAGGGATTACCACCCTACGAAGCCCTGTTGCAGATGTTGCTGCCATCAAACTTCCCGGACCGGGAGTTTGAAAACCGGGTGTGGCTCAGTGCCGCCGATGAAATGTGGCGCAATGAACAACTGAAGACTGTCTATTGTGAGTCCATGACCAGCCTGACAGACCTGATTGGAAATGTGATTACCCTGGGCCAAAAACAAGGTTTGTTTGATCCGGCTCTGGATAGTCGACAATGCGCCTGGAAGTTAATGGCCACCAGCTTCACACTGTCCAATTATTCCTACCTTGGGGATAGCAGCCTCAATCTTCATGCAATCGATGAGTTGGTGATCAACGATATCCGGCTGACACTGGGCATGAAGGATTCAGAAAAAACTCAGAGAGCCCGCTTATAAATCAACATCCGTCATAGTGTTGTTTTTTAATAATCACACCGCCGCCTCAACCCGGGAACGAAAACCCGGCTTTTTCAACAGCCGTTCCCTTTCATATTCAGTTCCAACAGGATCAGGTCAGGCTCCAGTTTTACAGCGGCTTCCTGCACCATCTGCAGGATAAGAATCTGAACATGGTGATGTTCGGTCTCCTGATATCCCGGGATTGGCAAGATGCGCGTATGCATCAGTAATAAATCATTTGTCGTTTAGAAAGTAACAGGCCGGAACCTTTTTCAGGGTGATTACTCTAAGAACCCTGAAACATATTCGGACTGATGGTAAGTTACCATGCAACCACTTAATGCCAGGGGTTATCCTGGCTTGCCACCAACCGGTGCTGCTGAAAACTCAGTGGCGTCAAAGGCAGTGGTCGACACTGCTTTATCGGTTTGTGCAAAACAGATTCCCTGTAGCTCTGGCCCCGGCGATCTGGCAACATCCGATCGCAATGGATTACCACCGCCCAATGGTCGCAAACGGTCTGTGGCAGTGCAGTCCGGAGTCAGGACCGACGGTCTGGCTGGTACCGGCGACAACAGTTGTGTGAATGCACACTGTACGGACGCTGCCAGCAGACTCCCACTGAATTGTGCCGTTGAGTCCGGGGATATCAGGATGGTGGCGTGGCAGCTACAAAATGGTGCAGAGGTTGATGGCAGCAACGAAAACTTGCTCAAGCGATCTGCCAGCCAGTTCCCAACCAATCAGGGGCTTACTCCATTGAGCCGGGCTGCCATATACGGGTTATCTGACATAGCGAGGTTGCTGTTGGAGTCCGGGGCATCTGTTGATCACTGCGATGCCAAGGGCCTGACACCACTGGCTACGGCTGCTGGCCGGGGTAACATCAAAGTAATGCAGCTGTTGCTGGATTACCGGGCAAACGTTAACGGCAATACCATCGGCTTACGGACTCCCCTGACCCAGGCTGCCAAGTGGGGACAGGTCGAAGCGGTAAGCCTGCTGCTGGAACATGGCGCGGATATTCACAGCCATGCCCGCAGCGAGAAAATACTAGGGCCCAAGGCTGCCAGGCAGAGATATGGTGCGAAAATCTACTGTTACGCCCGCGCAGCGGAAACACCAATTGCTCAGGCTGCCAAGCAAGGACAGGTTGCGGTGATAAGTCTGTTGCTGGAGCATGGCGCGGATATTCAAAGCCATGCCCGCGGAGGGGAAACACCACTGTCCCAGGCTGCCAGACGAGGACAGGTTGGGGCGATAAGCCTGTTGCTGGAGCATGGCGCGGATATTCACAGCCATGCCAGCGGAGAGGAAACGCCACTGGTCCAGGCGGCAAGATATGGACAGGTTGGAGCGATAAGCCTGTTGCTGGAGCATGGCGCGGATATATACAGCCATGCCCGTGGAGAGGAAACGCCCCTGACTCAGGCGGCAAAATATGGACAGGTTGAAGCGATAAGCCTGTTGCTGGAGCATGGCGCAGACATATACAGCCATGCCCGTGGAGAGGAAACGCCCCTGAATCAGGCGGCAAAATATGGACAGGTTGAAGCGATAAGCCTGTTGCTGGACCATGGCGCAGATATTCACAACCGTGCCCGCGGAGAGGAAACGCCTCTGACTCAGGCGGCAAAGTATGGGCGGGCTGGGGCGATAAGCCTGCTGCTGAGCAGGGGAGCCGACGCTAATAGCCAGGCTTCCGGATTCAAGGCACCTCTGTGGAAGGCTGCGGCCAGGGGACATACTGAGAGTGCCCGGGTACTGCTGAGTCATGGAGCCAACATTAACAGCTGTGAAAATAATAGCTATTACCAGTGGAATCCCCTGAGTGAAGCGGTCAGGTATGGGCATGTTGAGGTTGTCAAGCTGTTGTTGGAACATGGCGCGCAGTGGAAATATTCTAACGAGATAGGTCTGCTGAACCTGGCCGTTGATAAAGCCTACATCGAGATCGTGGAATTACTGTTGCAGCATAATGCGGATGACGTAAGCCGCTTTACAGACTGCCTATTTTCACCACTGTCAGTGGCCGTCGTCAGGTTGAATTTTGAGATAGTGAAACTTCTCTTGCAAGCGGGCGCCAATCCTGATGGCTGTGCCTTTGATATCTGGAACCTCCCTCCGCTGTCTCTTGCGGCCCGATCCGGGCACATTAAATTAGTTAAACTGCTGTTGCAATCGGGTGCCGATATTCACGGCAATAAAGTTGGGGAGTATACGCCCCTGACCCAGGCAGCCGCATCAGGACATTACCGGGTGGTGCGGTTTTTGTTGCGTCACAAAGCAGATGTTCATAGCCGTGACTGTAAAAAAGGTACCCCCCTGTTCTGGGCAAACAAACACGGGTTTTGTGAAATTGCTTTTGAACTGCTCTACCACGGCGGCTGTCCTCAAAGAAGCCTGGCACCGGATGTTATCCAGAAAGTCACTGAAAAATTTGGCTACAGCTCTCTGGAAACACCTCTCAGTCTAAAAGTTTTGTGCAAGAGGAGGATGATTGAGGTGTTTGATAAACAAACAATGTCTTCTTTCAATTTGCCCTGTTTTTTGAAACGTGAACTTCTGAATGAAAAAATTTTCCCCTGAAGTCCTGCCAGCAATGGCGGGGCGGTGATTTCTGCACCCTGGCTCTGGCACTCCTGGCAACTGCTCCAGCTCCTGCATCCATGCAGCGTTACAACTCCGTTTATCAATAAGCGGTGTATAAAAGTGACCAGCCCTTTTGCTCTTGGCAAAGAGGCTTATTTAATCTCCAGCACCTGCTCTTCGATTTTCTTTTTCCAGATCTGCGGACCAGTGTTGTGTACCGATTCGCCACGGCAGTCTACGGCTACGGTCACCGGCATATCTTCCACTTCAAATTCGTAGATCGCTTCCATTCCCAGTTCAGGGAAAGCCAGCACTTCAGCCTTTTTCACCGCCTGGGAGACCAGGTAAGCGGCACCACCGACAGCGATCAGGTAAACGGACTCATTATCCCTGATAGCCTCAATGGCTGCCGGGCCACGCTCTGCCTTACCGATCATACCGGCAAGACCGGTGCTCTCCAGCAGGGTACGGGTAAACTTGTCCATACGGGTTGAGGTGGTTGGACCAGCCGGGCCAACAGCTTCATCACGCACAGGGTCAACGGGGCCTACGTAATAGATAAAGCGCCCTTTCAGATCAACCGGCAGCTCTTCTCCTTTGGAGATCATATCCACCATGCGTTTATGGGCGGCATCCCGACCAGTCAGAATCTTGCCAGACAGCAGCACAGTATCACCTGGCTGCCAGCTTTTGATGTCATCATGGCTCAGGTTGTCGACATTGACCTTGCGCACGCCTTCGCCCATATCCAGGCTGACTTCCGGGTAGTCATCAATATTCGGTGCTTTCTGATATACAGGACCATTGCCGTTCAAGGTAAAGTGGGCATGGCGAGTGGCGGCACAGTTGGGAATCATGGCCACAGGCAGAGAAGCGGCGTGGGTTGGGTAATCCTTGATCTTGATATCCAGCACGGTGGTCAGACCACCCAGACCCTGGGCACCGATGCCCAGTTTGTTCACTTCATCCATAATCTCCAGACGCAGCTCTTCCACCCGGTTCTTTGGACCACGGGCGCGGAGTTCATGAATGTCGATGGGTTCCATCAAGGCTTCTTTGGCCATCAGCATGGCTTTTTCAGCGGTGCCGCCAATACCGATACCCAACATGCCCGGAGGGCACCAACCAGCACCCATGGTCGGTACGGTCTTTTTCACCCACTCAACAATACTGTCGGATGGGTTAAGCATAACCATTTTGGATTTATTTTCAGAGCCACCACCTTTGGCAGCCAGTTCCACCTCAACGGTGTCTCCCGGCACCAGGGTCATATGGATAACCGCTGGCGTGTTGTCTTTGGTGTTTTTGCGGGCACCGGCAGGATCGGCCAGTATCGAAGCACGGAGTACGTTGTCCGGATGGGTATAGGCCCGGCGAACACCTTCATTGATCAGGTCTTCAATGGATCGGTCAGTATCAAAACGTACGTTCATACCCACACGGACAAAAACAGTAACGATACCGGTATCCTGACAGATAGGACGCTTGCCCATGGCGCACATTCTGGAGTTCACCAGAATCTGGGCCATGGCATCTTTCGCTGCCCTGGACTCTTCTTTCTGGTAGGCCTGATAAACCGCATCAATAAAATCAATGGGATGATAGTAGGAAATAAACTGCAGTGCATCTGCCACACTCAGAATTAAATCATCTTCCCGAATCACAACACTCATTGGTTTTCACCCCTTGTTCTACGATTTTATTCCGCAATCCAACCTTGCCGATTTGAACCCGTGCAATAAGCTGAGAGCATCATGCCCTTTTGCACAGTCTTAACGGCAGGCAAACCTCATCTTATTTTGGAAGGGATTATACCAACGCCAAAAGCTAATAACATTGATTAACCGCAGGAGAGGTAAAGTTTTCTCAAAAAACGTCGTTAGAGGCTGCAACTGGTATTATCGATTGCAGGTTGTAAACTTGCACACCAAATTCACTGTGCAAAATGTCAGGGGTCTTTTCGTGCCGAAGATTCAATTTCAGGGCAACAGTTACCCGATGGATGAAAACGAGAACCTTCTGGATGGATTACTGAGCCAGCATGCCAGGGCACCTTATTCCTGCCGGGCCGGGGTCTGTCACTCCTGCATGCTTCGGGTGACGGCGGGACCTGTACCGACAGGAGCCCAGGCGTTACTGACTGCTGAGCAAATCAAAAAAGGCTATATTCTCGCCTGTCAGACCAAAGTAACTGGTGATTTAAGCCTGACACTGCCCACCCGGGATGAAGTGCCCGGTATTCTTACTGAGCTGACATCACTCAGCTCAACGGAAGTCATCATCAAGTTATCCACCCGCCTGCCTTTCGAAGTTGCCATTGGCGAACATATTACCCTGGTATCAAACGAAGGTTTTGAAGCCACTTACCCGGTTACCGGCGTCAGCGACGAGTCACAAACACTCGAGTGCATTATTGCTCGCTCCGCAGGGGGCAGCCCGTTCAGTGCCTGGATTCATTCCGAGGCAAGAGCAGGCGACCGCCTGATGGTGATCAAGAATGGCTAATCTCTGACCGGTAACGCATCAAGGGTTTTGTCATGCCCCATCCCTTCCGGATCCACATGATTCCTTGAGAATATATCGCGGGACATACAGCCGGTTTCTGCATTAACCAGACTGAAGGAAGGCTGACGCACCACTTCCTGAAAGGCGATCGTTCCATCTGGCATAACCACGGAGTGGGCAAGGTAGGCATCCACCAGCCCATGGGTATAATCAATCCCTTCTGTCTCAAAGCCCTTCAATACCAGAACTTCACCAGTTTTACATCCCAGAGCGATTTCATCACCGGTTACCGTACTTTTAATAATGGCCGGATGGCGACTGCCCAGGGGGAACTGAATGCTGCCGTAGTAATAATGCTCACCGTTGTCCCGGTGTTCCACCAGCACATCCCAGAAGGCCATAACATTCATAAACTCCCGGCCGCGATGATCCTTGACGATATTATTGCCGTGTTCACCTTTATCCAGGTATGAGCCTGACACCTTGAAGCGACGGGTAATGGCCTGATCAAAGTTGATGATGCCGGGATCCTGTTCTGCTGCAATCTGATACGCCACAGGGCGGCTGGGTAGAATGTTGATGGTGGCCTCTTTGGACTGTTTTGCTTTTTCGGCTTTGTTTTTTTCTTCAGCCTTGAGTTTTTCTTCTGCCAACTTCAACTCTTCTGCTTTTGCTTTCTCTTCTCTGGCCTTTTCCTCTGCTTTTCGCTTTTCTTCAGCCACTTTCAACTCATCGGCTTTGGCCTTTTCTTCCGTTTTGCGCTTTTCCTCAGCCACTTTCAACTCATCGGCTTTGGCCTTTTCTTCCGTTTTGCGCTTTTCCTCAGCCACTCTCAACGCTTCAGCTTTGGCTTTTTCTTCCTCTGCTTTGCGTTTTTCTTCAGCCACTCTCAACGCTTCAGCTTTGGCTTTTTCTTCCTCCGCTTTCCCCTTTTCTTCCGCCATTCTCAACGCTTCGGCTTTGGCCTTTTCCTCCGCTTTCCGCTTTTCTTCAGCCGCTCTCAACGCTTCTGCTTTGGCCTTTTCCTCTGCTTTTCGCTTTTCTTTAGCCAGTCTCAACTCTTCGGCTTTGGCTTTTCTCTTAGCCCTGCGCTGCTCCTCAGCCAACCTTAACTCTTCCGCCTTGGCTTTCTCTTCCGCTTCCCGTGCCAGTCTCTGCTCTTCAGCTTTCTTTCTGGCCTGCTCCCTTGCCAGACGGGCCTCATTTACCCGGGCCAATCTTGCCTGGTCCCTTTCTTTAACTACTGCTGACTTTGCTTCACTGGCCTTGTTATTTTCCTTCTGCAAACTCTCTGAACGCGGCCCCTGCTGCTCCCTCCCTTTATCAAGCTTTGTGGGCTTGACGATATTTGCTGACTCCCCGACTTTTGAGTCTTTGGCAATGGCGGTTCTGACAGGCATTTGGCGTACAACAGCTGTCTCGTTTTCCACCTCAGGTTTTAAGGCTCTTTGCTGCTCTGCTGTGACTATTGTCTGCTCATTGTCACCGACCAGTACTACCTCTTCATTCAGTTTCTTTTCTGCCAACCGGATATCCATAAACTTCAGAAAGGTTTCTGCCTGCACCGGGTCGGTAAGGTCAAGAGCGGCGACCTGGTTATAGAATTTAAAATCCCTGGATACACTGAGGTTTTGTGGATTGATATTCGCCCTTCTTTTTTGTTTGAGCTTCCCACCGGACTCCCCATCAGCCAGCACCGTGTAGAGAGGTACACCATCGTCGCTGTCCTTATCGGAGGCTTCTGTCTTTTTCGCATGGGCGATGGTTGAGGAGGCGGCAATAATCACTGCCGCAGACAGAACGGTTATGGCTGACTTCACTGTTCTGCCAGCAAAACCTTTATCCGGATTTCCCATAAGACCTGCACCTTTAATATCATGTAAAAGGAGAACTTCGCCGTGTAGCCTGAAAACAACTGAGCGGAGGGCTTCTGCAATTAAGGTGGTATGAGAATAGACCATGAAAAAAAATCATCCATAAACCAGGGCAAGGCGTTAGAAATATATGATTTCACAGGGTTAGCTACTTATAATGTGCCAGAAAGAGATTGCCAGGTAAGACAAACTCCTTGTCGTTCGGGCCGGGACTGAAGAGGTGATGTATGGGAATGAAAGAAAATATCATCGATAAGCTGAATGAGTCCTTACAGAATGACTTAATCGATGTAACCAATGAGAGCCATCTGCACAACACGCCACCGGGTTCAGAGTCACACTTTAAGGTCGTGATTGTCAGTGAAGCATTTGAAGGGAAAATGCCGGTCAAACGGCACCAGATGATCTATGGACTGCTGGCTGACGAACTGCGAGAGCAGATTCATGCGCTGGCGCTACACACTTACACCCCCGTTGAGTGGCAGACAAGAAACCAGACCGCCCCGGCATCACCGGATTGCCTGGGCGGCAGTAAAAAGTAAATAAGCGGCCTGTCTCTTTCGGGCAGCGGGTGACGGGCAGCGCTTACCAGCAATGTTGAATGCCAGTTCCTAACCCGCCACAGAAGTATGCAAACCACACTCCCGGTGTCCGTATACTTTTGTCGGGTCGTAGTAATCTTCTTCGATGGGCAGATCGTGGGTAACCAGGTACTCCTCAACATTGAGTTCCGTCCAGTTAAGGAGCGGTGCCACCCGGTAATAGCCATTGTTTGTCCGACTGACCACATCAAGGTTCTGCCGGAATTCAGTCTGATCCTTACGGATGGCGGTCAGCCAGTAATCCGGTGCTGATGCGTTCATGGCACGGGCAAAAGGCTCCAGTTTTACCTGCCGGGTAAACTCATCATGTTCCGGGGTATCAACCTCCGGCACACCACCGTAAATGGCATCACGAAAACCACGACTGTATTGTGGGTGAAAGACCCGGATATTGAGCTGCAAATGCCGAATCAGCTGGTCAGCAAAGCGGTAAGTCGCTTCAGTACCGTAGCCCGAATCGATCCAGACCACCGGGATATCCGGCTTGACCCGGGTGGCCATATGGATAATGGCCGCTTCATGGGGCCCGAAGTTGGTGGTCAGCACAGGTTTTTCAGCACGCTGGACGGCCCACTGGATAATAGCCTGCGGGCTCAGAGTCGACAGCTCCTGATTAATCATCTCCAGATTCATTATTTTCCCCATCAATCCATAACTTAACAGCATGCACTATAAGAGTGAGGCTTTATAACCACAAAGATTAATATGGACTATAAATATTACTGAATTAAATGCTCAGGCCCTGTTGACGCCATCTTCAGTACTCAGCGCTGAATACACCAGCAACGGTGAATACCCGGTCTTCGCTGGAAATCCCGATCAATGGTAGTAGCAGTGATCTCCTCAACACTGAACTTCTGCTCCAGTTCTTTGGCCAGCTGGAAACGTCGGAAGTTGTTGGAGAAATAGAGCACCCCACCCGGTTTCAGCCTGGCCATTGCCCGCTCGATCAACTCAACATGGGCTTCCTGCACATCAAATACCCCGCGCATCCGCTTGGAGTTTGAGAAGGTAGGGGGATCCATAAAGATCAGATCATAGTTCCGTGTCTCCTGTTTCAGCCACTGCAGGCAGTCTGCCTGCTCCAGCCGGTGTTTGCGATCCACCAGGCCATTGAGCGCCAGATTCTTTCTTGCCCAGCCAAGGTAGGTATTCGACAGATCGACACTGGTGGTACTGGCTGCACCGGCCACGGCGGCATGAACGGTTGCCGTTCCGGTGTAGCAGAACAGGTTCAGGAAATCTTTACCTGCGGCCTCCCGGGCAATGCGCAGGCGCATTTTCCGGTGATCCAGAAACAGTCCGGTATCCAGATAGTCCCTCAGGTTCACCAGTAAACGACAGTTCCCTTCTTTCACCTCAAGCATATCACCGGACTGCTCAAGCTTTTCGTACTGCCGCTTGCCAGACTGACGTTCACGACGCTTGAAGACCACATGACTATCCGGAATACCCAATACACCGGGAATCACCTCCAGCGCTTCCAGCAGACGCTGGTGAGCCTTCGTCTCATCAATACTTTTTGGTGCCGCGTATTCCTGCACATGAACCCAATCCCTGTAGAGATCCACGGCAACGGCATACTCCGGCATATCCGCATCATATAGACGATAGCAGTCGACACTCTCTTTCCTGGCCCACTTACCCAACTGCTTGAGATTTTTCTTCAACCGGTTGGCAAACATTTCACCACCGGCGGTGCTGGCCTTGAATAAGGTATTAGCCGCACTGTCCGGACGGCTCTGGCCGGAAACTGGCTGGTCAGCCTGTCGTTCACGAACATCATAGAGAAACAGCTTGCAGGAGAGCGCCCCATTAAACAGGGTGTAGCTTTTCTTCGGCCCCATGCCCAGACTTCTGATCAGCGCCTGTGAAGAGGTAAAGATCGCCGCCTGCCAACCCGGCGTCTGCTGTTTGATTTTTTCGCCAAGGTGTTTGTAGAGATAAACGAGACTGGCCTCATCGCCCATGCGCTCACCATAGGGTGGGTTAGCAATCACCAGTCCGGCTGGAATGTCAGGGTCAACCTTCAGACTGGCCAGCTCCTGCTGTTTGACATTAATCAGCTTACCCAGCCCGGCACGCTGGATATTGGCCCTGGCTCTCCCGACAATTTTTGGCAGACCTTCATAACCGACGATGGTCGTCTTAATCGCAGCCAGGCCAGCTGTGCGACGGGTACGGGCTTCCTCAAGTACTGCCAACCAGATTTTGGGAATATGCCCCATCCACTTATCAAAGCCAAAACGGGCCCTGAGCAATCCGGGCGCTATATCCGCTGCCATCATGGCACCTTCAATCAGAAAGGTGCCTGAACCACACATAGGGTCCAGCAGTGTGCTGCCCTGCTTCGCCAGTTCAGGCCAGCGGGCACGGTACAAAATCGCTGCCGCCAGGTTTTCTTTCAGGGGCGCTTCACCCGCTTCCAGGCGGTAACCGCGCTCATGCAGGCTCTGGCCTGACAGGTCAATGGCAACAAATGCCCTGCCGCTTCTGGCATGCACATTGACCCGCAGATCCGGCTTGCTGTTATCGACAGATGGCCGCCAGCCATAACGATCACGCAGCTGATCAACAATGGCATCCTTTACCAACTGGGAGCCAAAGCGGGTATGGGTGATATCCGGTGTCGAACCATTGAAATCAATCCGAAAACTGGAGCCCTGATCCAGATGCTCATCCCAGTCAAACGACTGCACACCCCGATACAGCGCATGCTTGTCAGAAGCATCCACTTCGCCGATGCGCAGCAGAATCCGACTGGCCAGACGAGACCACAGGCAAGCCCTGTAGGCCAACTCAAGGTGACCGGCAAAGCTGACGCCGGCAACCGTCTCTGCCACTTCACTGGCTCCCAGTTCCTTCAGCTCTTCTGCCAGCAGGGATTCTACTCCCTTGGGACAACTGGCAAACAGAGTCAACATCGTTGTACTCATAACGTCATATTCCTGAAAAATGCTAAAAAACAGCTCTTATTAACTAAAAATTCTCAATGTTTTCTCAACAAAAGCTTCAGATTTGGATAAAACTTAGAACGTTGACTTTCCTTGGGTGAATACCTTCTTCAGTCGACACTTTACCCGCACTGTATTTTGGGGGAGGACAGTTAGCACTTGCGACTAGTTACCTCCACCACTGGGTGAAGTCAGCTGTCCGGTAATTCTGAACCAAACCCGAGGCGCCAGGGAGGCCGTCAAAAACCATATCAGCAAGAGGCATTACCATGTTGAAAAGACTCAAAAGGGATAAATCAGATAGAGCCTTTAATAAAGGATACCAAGTGGGCCTTTCTGGCCGTTCCAGGGATATCTGCCCCCATCAGGAGACAGATTTGCGCCAGTCGTGGTTAAGTGGCTGGCGAGAAGGTCGCGTTGATAACTGGGAAGGAAAGACGGGAATTTCGGCGTTACACCGAATGTATAACTTCTCTCACTCCTATTCGGCCGACCAGCTCTGACTGCCTATTAAAAAGCCCCATTCGGGGCTTTCAGAAATTACCCGTGGATAAACGCGCTTTCTTATGCATCAACAGAGTAGACGGCTTCCGCAGCCTCTCGGATCAACTCCGGCCCCTTATAAATAAAGCCTGAATATATCTGCACCAGGCTGGCCCCCGCCCGGATCTTATCAGCCGCCGTCTGAGCATCCATAACACCACCAACACCGATAATCGGCAGCTTACCGGAAAGCTCACTGGCAAGCAGTCGAATCACTGCCGTGGACTTATCACTCAACGGCGCACCACTGAGTCCTCCCGCTTCCTCGGCTGTGGCAAAGCCGCTGACCTTATCTCGATCCAGTGTCGTATTGGTGGCAATAACGCCATCCAGTTCATACGACACCAACTCGGCAGCAACTGCGGCTATTTCATCGTCGGTCATATCCGGGGCAATTTTGATGGCCAGAGGCACCTGGCGACCATAGGCTTTAGCCAGTGATGCCTGTTCTTCCTTCAACACTGACAGCAGGCTTTTCAAGGCATCACCATATTGCAGTTTCCTTAACCCGGGAGTATTCGGGGAAGACAGGTTAACCGCAACATAACCGGCATGGGGATATACCTTACGCAAACAGGTGAGATAATCCCGGTTGGCATCTTCAACAGCCGTGGTCAGGTTCTTGCCAATATTAATACCGATAATGCCTTTGTACTGGCTCTTTTGAACATTCGCGACCAGCTGATCCACCCCCAGATTATTAAACCCCATACGGTTGATCAACGCTTCTCTCTCAGGGATACGGAACATTCTTGGTTTGGGGTTGCCGGGCTGTCCCACTGGCGTCACGGTTCCCAGCTCAAGAAAGCCAAAGCCCAGACTGCCCAGACCATCGATGCACTCACCATTTTTATCCAGCCCCGCTGCCAGCCCAACCGGATTGTTAAAGGTCAATCCCATCACTTCCCTTGGTTTGGCAGGGACAGCAGGTGCCATCAACCGGGTAAGACCAAGACGCCCTCCCGCACTGATCATTTCCATGGCAAAATCATGGGCAGTTTCGGCAGAAAGGCAAAACAGGGCACTTCGTGTCAATTTATACATAGGGGTTATCGATCAGTATGCGCCAGACAAAATTCGAAGGATTATACGATTTCTAATCCCTTTTGTCTCCAGGAGACTCCTTATAAGAGTTCATCGTGCGACAAAAAACATGAACGGATAAAACCGGGAGCAAAGGGTTATCTCCACATAGTCACAGTAGGAATGGCGGTCACCCGCCACACCCTGCGCAGATCCGTACTTGCACTGCAAGCGCATACGTCTCCTACCTCGAGTATTTAACGTCAAACCGTTGTCCGGCCATGTATGAATAACTTTTACTTTAGGCGACACAGTGTTGATGAAGGCACCAAACTTCTTCCAGATGACTTTTCCCTTTTAGATTCCAGGCGACCCAAAATACGACTTAGTCAGAAAACTGCTGGAATATACGACAAACCTTGAGAAAAAAATCACGCTACTTCTTGAGGATATTAGCTGTCTCCGAGAGGATAATACCTGTCTTCTTGAGGATAATACCCGCTTGGATAAGCGAGTGACTGCTCTTGAGAATGAAATCCATCGTCTTAAAGGGTTCAACTGCAAACCGGACATAAAGCCCAATACCAAGCCACTGGAAACTCTGCACGAAACTCGGCACAACGCCTTTGACCTCTCCTTTCTGAATTAACGCCCATTGTCTGGTGTAACGCGGTTAGGCTCGTGCATAACTTTAGAATTAAACGACAATCGCCTTGCTCTTGTTATAAAGTTTGATTTTTATGGAACTTATTTCTGCTGATTTTGTCTTTACGATTGCTTTTAAAGACACAGCCATGCATCTGTGCCTTTGATTATTGAAATATATAATTTTATTAATTATGTACTTATATCCAAAATTTAACATTAACATGAAGTAGGTCAAAATGATGAACAGTATCAGCGACAGTTCGGCAGGCTTACCACTTAATTGTTCCTCAATATGTATAAATGACGGAAGTATCGGAGGACAGTTTGGTGGGCACTCACTGGTGGAAACGTCTTGTAAACCGGAAGGCCACGTTTTCCACTTGGAATGCATCACCCAACACCTGGACAAGCAGAAAGAGATAAGTCTTGATAAACGCCAATGTAGTGAATGCAATGAACCGGCACTGCCATTGATTCCTAAGGACGGGAGTGAAGTCGATGAACACAGATATTGTGAATCATCCCCGATACTTAATCAATGCCGTACCGGTGATCTGGAAATCCTGGAATTTCTGCTGGACAAAAATGAGGCTTATGCAAATAAGGCTTACAAATCGGCGCTAACCCATGTTAAAGAGTACCCGTTAGCTGTCGCCATAAAGTACCAAAATACTGATTTAATCCAGACTCTGGTCAACCACGGTGCCGACGTCAATGCTCGCGATGATGATGGTGAAACAGTTCTCCACTTAGCCGCTCGTAACGGCAACGCAGAGAGCGTCAGGGCACTGCTGGACATTGATCCCTTTCTGGCCATAGATAAAAATAATGATGGTAAGACCGCTCTCGATTTGGCTCTCGATGCTCACGATCTTGATCGCACCCAGCGTCAGGAAATCCTTAAAAGGGCGCTAGATAATCCTGCTCTCAGCAAAGCTGACAGGTTTGACGACCCAGAAAACGAATTCATCGAGCAGCTGGGCAATGATCGATCCCGGCTTTCTGCCGCTCTCCACAATGCGGTCGACAATGGGAATATAAAGATGGTCAAGAAATTGCTGACCAATGACCGCTCCTTGGCTAAAGATAAGGATGGCGATGGCAACACGGTTCTCGTCAATGCTGCCAGAATAGGCAGAACAGAGTTTGTTAAGGCATTGCTGGCCATTGCCCCCTCCTTAGCCGAAGATGATGACAGTGTCTCCAAAGCTCTCGAAAGTGCTGCCTTCAGTGGCCACGAAGATACCGTCAGGACATTGTGGAACATTAACCCCTCCCTCGGGCCCAAGGTTTTCATATCGGCTATTAAAGATAACCTGGCAGAGGTTGTCGGTGTTTTTGTGCGTATTAATGACTCCTTGGCCAAGGAGCAAATGGCTCTCCACTTCGCTATCGCTAATAACTGCAGGCGTACCGTCGATTCCTTGCTGCGCTTTGATATCTCCCTGGCCAAACATAGGGATAGCAGAGGTTTATCGGCTTTCGAACTAGCAATACAGGCAAATACGGATATCGCCAAAAAAATGCTGGACAATGATAGTGGCCTGGCTAAAGAAGTGGATAATAGGAATCAAACACCTCTTCACCTTGCTGCCAAGTATGGCGACTTAGCGTTAGTTGAGAAATTACTGAGTATTGACCGCAAGCTCGTCGATAAGGAGGATATAGATCGCCTTAGGCCGCTCGAAAATGCTGCCAACGAAGGCAATGCAGAAATTATCAAGAAATTGCTGAACATTAACCAAACCCTGGCCACTCATAAGGTTAGCAGGCCGGCTATCCACCTTGCTGCCTACAATGGCCACAGCGATGCCGTCAAAGCATTGCTGAGTATTGACCGCCGCTTCGCCGAAAAAATGGCCAAAATGGTGATTGGCTCTGGCGATACGCCTCTCCACACTGCTGCTACATATGGCCACGCAGCGGTCGTCAAAGCATTGCTGGACTTTGACCCCTCTCTTGCCGAAGAAAAGAATGATAATGGCTTTACGGCTCTCGACAGGGCCGTCGATGCATTGCAGGCCTTTAACGCTTCTCTTGCCGAAGAAAAGAATGATAATGGCTGTACGGCTCCCGACAGGTCTAACCGCCATGGTTTCACAGAGGTAAAAAGACTCCTTCAAGAAGCAAATCAAGCCCGGGCCTGTCGTCAACCTGAGTCTGAAAGAATGCCCGGCGGCGTCTCCAACCTTCTTTGAGGAATTTATTCCGGGCTGTCCGAGATGCGATCTGAGTCTGAAAGAATGCTGAAGGACATCCCCAACCGATTTCGAAGGTTTTACGAGATGGCAACACAGCGATCGTCGAGCGGTCGCTGAGGATTGACTACAGGGAGGATACAGATGGCTTTAGGCCTCTCTACCATGCGGCAACAAAAGCCCATACACAGATGTTCTCAACGCATTGCTGACCTTTAACCCCACTCTTGCGGAAGAAAGGGATATAAATGGCAATCGTCTTGTTAAAAATTCTATTTTTTATGGAATTTTCTCTGCTGGTTTTTGTCTTACCGAAGGCATTACGTCATTAAACTAAGGTAAAGCAATGAATAGTGTCAGGGGAAATGCGACGGGTTTATCCTTTAATTGCCACCTCTGTGATAGTGGCGACCCGCCTATCGGACAACATGATAAGCGACAGGTCAAAGCCTCTTGTCCGGACTCACACGTTTTCCACTGGAAATGCATCACCAAATGGTTTGACAGTGAACAGCAGGCCGCAAAAAGTCTTGGGCAACGCAAATGCAGTCAATGCCAGCAACAGGCTGAGCCATTTATTCTTATGAGCGGGGACACTGTCCCTGGCAAATATTCATCTTATTGCAAGTCTCTCGACACTCCTGTTTTCAAAGATAATACAGGCAGAGCCAGGAATGATCCCTCACTGGGCAAAATGGATAAGCAAGGCAATACGACTCTCCACGAAGCTGTTCTTCGGGGCAGTAAAGAGAAAGTCGAGGAAATACTGAGGGACACCTCATCTCTCAATCTCGTGAAGATGAAGAATAATCGGGGCGAAACCGCTTTTGACATGGCTGTTCGTCGTAACCAGGCAAGGATCGTCGAAGTCTTTATGAAAAAAGATGAAACCCTGGCCTGGAAAGATGGCACGTCGGCTCTTCACAAAGCTGTCGAATTTAACAGCAGCGAGACCGTCAAGGTATTGCTGACCATGGCCCCGGCCCTTGACAAAATCAGGAATAAAGATAACAAGACTGCTCTCCAGATAGCTACTGATAAAGGCTACACAAAGACCCTCAATGTATTTAAGGAGTTTACTGCTTCCCTGGCCGATCATGAAAAAGGCAACAGTACGCTCACAATCAACGTGAAGCTTGACGATACCGAAAAAGCTGGCAAAACAGCTCAGGCTGGCTCTGTTGCCACTAACGACCCTGACCCGACTGATACTGCGGTTGACTCTTGTAAAAAGCCATTAAATGAAGGCGCATCAGCGGTTGTTAATGGTAAATTCTCTACTTCCTCAACCCTTATTAACCGCAAGACCATCGAACAAGAAAACGACACTGGGTGTCTGCGTGAGCTGACTGATATGGATAACAGAGGAGTGGACTTTAATGCCCGTGAAAACGACGGTATCACGCCTTTGATGGAAGTAGATGTCAATGTCAAAACACGTATAGATGGTGCTACGCCCTTGCGTATGGCCGCTCAGAACGGCCACTCAGAGTCCGCCCGGGAGCTGCTGAAAAAATATCAAACCTCAGTCAATAAGAACGATAGCTGCACGGCTCTCCACTTAGCTGCCCGTAATGGCCACACAGAGGCCGTCAAGGCAATGCTGGCCATTGACCCCTCCTTAGCCAAAGATAATGACAGTATCTCCAAAGCTCTCAAATATGCTGCCTTCAATGGCCATGAAGACACCGTCAAGACATTCTTGAGCATTAACCCCTCCCTCGAGCCCACAGTTTTCAGATCGGCTATTGCTGGTAACTTAGCAGAGGTTGTTGTTGTTTTTCTGCGTATTAATCCCTCCCTGGCCAGGCAACAAATGGCTCTTCACTTGGCTACCGCTAATAACTGCAGGCGTACCGTCGATGTATTGCTGCGCTTTGATATCTCCCTGGCGAAAGTTAGGGATGGCAATGGCCATTCGGCTTTAGACATAGCAATCATACGGAAAAATACGCATATCGCCGAAACAATGCTGAACATAGATAGAGACCTGGCTCAACAAGAGAATAATAAGAATCAAACACCGCTTCACCTTGCTGCCTTGCATGGCGTCACAGCGGTTGTCGAGCGATTGCTGGGGATTGACCGCAACCAGGTCTACAGGGAGGATGAAAATGGCAATAGGCCTCTCTACTATGCGGCAAAAAAAGGCCATACACAGATTATCAGACAATTGCTGAACATTGACCAAACCCTGGCCTTTCATAAGATTGGCGATAACATGACGGCTCTCCACATTGCCGCCTATGGTGGCCAGAAAGATGCCGTCAATGCATTACTGGATATTGACCGCCCCTTGGCCGAATTTTTGGCCAAAATCAGGGTTGGCCCTAATGGCGTGATGCCCATCCACCGTGCTGCCCTCGGTGGCCACACAGATGTTCTCAACGCATTGCTGGCCTTTAACCCCACTCTTGCGAAAGAAAGGGATATAAATGGCAATAAGGCTCTCGACTTCGCTATCAGGATGAATCAAACAGGTGCAATAAAACTCCTTCAAAATAGAGCCAAGGCCTGTCTTCTACTGTGAACAATACAATTGAGCGGGGAACCGGCGCCGTGCCTTGTACCGGTAGAGGCAGTCAGAGTTTACCAGTAACAACCGCTGATGCGGCTTCATCCAACAGCTTCAGGCTGGATAATAGTAAATTTGCCGATGCCACTCCCCTTAATTGTTTCAAACCTGCACTTCGTGCTACGTGCTGCACCAAACTCTGTGCAGTGGGTTTTATTTCTCATTTCTAAATAAATAACGACACTCATCTTGTAAAAATTCTATTTTTTATGGAATTTTCTCTGCTGATTTTTGTCTCACCGAAGGCATTACGTCATTAAACCAAGGTAAAGCAATGAATAGTGTCAGGGGAAATGCGACGGGTTTATCCTTTAATTGCCACCTCTGTGATAGTAGCGACCCGCCTATCGGACAACATGATAAGCGACAGGTCAAAGCCTCTTGTCCGGACTCACACGTTTTCCACTGGAAATGCATCACCAAATGGTTTGACAGTGAACAGCAGGCCGGAAAAAGTCTTGGGACACGCAAATGCAGTCAATGCCAGCAACAGGCTGAGCCATTTATTCTTATGAGCGGGGACACTGTCCCTGGCAAATATTCATCTTATTGTAAGTCTCTCGACACTCCTGTTTTCAAAGATAATACAGGCAGAGCCAAGAATGATCCCTCACTGGGCAAAATTAAGGATAAGCAAGGCAATACGACACTCCACGAAGCTGTTCTTCGGGGCAGTAAAGAGAAAGTCGAGGAAATACTGAGGGACACCTCATCTCTCAATCTCGTGAAGATGAAGAATAATAAGAGCGAAACCGCTTTTGACATGGCTGTTCGTCGTAACCTGGCAAAGATCGTCGAAGTCTTTATGAAAAAAGATGAAACCCTGGCCTGGAAAGATGGCACGTCGGCTCTTCACAAAGCTGTCGAATCTAACAGCAGCGAGACCGTCAAGGTATTGCTGACCATTGCCCCGGCCCTTGACAAAATCAGGAATAAAGATAACAAGACGGCTCTCCAAATAGCTACTGATAAAGGCTACACAAAGACCGTCAATGTATTTAAGGAGTTTACTGCTTCCCTGGCCGATCATGAAAAAGGCAACAGTACGCTCACAACCAACATGAAGCTCGACGATACTGATAAAACAGCTCAGGCTGGCTCTGTTGTCACTAGCGACCCTGTCCCGACTGACAGTGAAACTGCGGTTGACTCTCGTAAAAAGCCATTGAATGAAGGCGCATCACCGGTTGTTAATGGTAAATTCTGTACTTCCTCTACCCTTAGCGAAAACAGAGATGCTCTGGCTGCTTATGCTGCTGAGAAAGACAGCACGGAATGCCTGCTGGAATATCTGGCCTCTGAGAAAGTAAAGATCAAAGACGTTGATGAGAGTGGGAAAACAGCGCTGCATTATGCTGCTGAGAAGGGCCATGAACCATGTCTGAAATATCTAATCAAAAATGGAGCGGGTATCAACCACTCTGACAACAGTGGGAAAACAGCACTGCATTATGCTGCTGAGGAGGGCCATGAACCATGTCTGAAATATCTAATCGATAATGGAGCGGGTATCAACCACTCTGACAACAGTGGGAAAACAGCTCTAGATTATGCAGCTGAACAGGGCCACTCACAATGTCTGAAACATCTAATCTCTGAAGAGAATATCAACAAAACTGACGACAGTAAAAAAACAGCTCTACATTATGCAGCTGAACAGGGTCACTCACAATGTTTGGAACATCTAATCTCTAAAGAGAATATCAACAAAACTGACGACAGTGAAAAAACAGCGCTACATTATGCAATTTTAAACAAAGATGAGAAATGCCTGGTTGAATTACTCAAGAAACTTCAGGATATCTCGCCTGCAAATCGCAATCATGCCCTGCGATTAGCCATCGATAAAAATTATCACAGCGCAAGTACAGAGGCACTGGTCAAAACGATAAGCTTGGGGGAGCAGGACAAAAAAGACGGTAAAACACTCCTGCACTACGCTGCAGAAAAAGGCAACAAAAATTACCTGGAAAAATTTCTGGAGAAAGCGAAAACGGAAGGGAACTTGGCAAACTCCATCAATCTTAAAGATCATAAAAATAGAGTACCCCTGCATTATGCAGCCAAGAATGGGTACAGTAATTGTCTTCAGTTACTACTGGAAGACAAAAAATTAACATGCATCAATGCTCAAGATGAAAATGGCGACACGCCACTGCTCCTGGCTGCTCTAACAAATTCTGAAGCATGCGTAAGAAAGCTGATAGAGGCTAAAGCTGATGTGCATGTGAAAAATAACAAAGGTATAATGCTACTGCATCGTATAGCCATATCAGAGAAGAGAATTAATTGGCTGGAAGTGAAAGATTACAATTATTATAAAGATATTAAGGGAACTGACAAGGACGATAATACTCCACTGCACTATGCAGCTTTTCACGGTAATTTAAAATTCCTGTTAAAGATCTACACAAAAGAAGTTAAAACAGGATTAATTAAAAAAAAATTAATTAAAGATAAAGATTTCCATACTAATAATAAACATGGGGTTTCACCACTGCTTGTCGCCATTCATAATGACAATAAAAACGATTGCCTGATAAAACTGATCAAAACTATAGAACTAACAGATGAACAGCTTTCGAGGTTATTTCTGTATGCTGCTGCTCATGGCAAAAACGATTGCCTGCAAAGGCTTGATGATGAAGATTACAAAAGCAAAATAGATATCAATCACACAGAGCAGATTAGTGGTAGGGCCTCTTTGCACTATGTCGTTATAGATAAATGTTGGAACCACAATAGTTCTCAGGAGGCTCAAAAATATATATATTGCCTTAATCACATACTCTCCTTCGATAAAGTAGACGCCAATCTCCCAGATAACGAAGGCAAGACACCATTACATTTGGCTGCCGAGGCAGACAATATTTATTGCCTGTTAAGGTTGCTAAGCCATCCAAAATACAGAGTTAATATCAATGCTGAGGATAAGCAAAACAATAAACCCCTGGATTTGGCTAAACATCCTGTTTGCCAAGAGGCCCTGCAGGAGGACTGGAATAATCTCAATGACTGCGAACGCAAAGATAAAGTTGAGTATTATCGAAACAAATATGAAGGACAAGCCTGTCAGACCAACGACCAAAATGAAAATACTCACAGTCAAAGTAATCCAGTTGACTTATCAGATGGTTCTATTCGCTA
Organism: Thalassotalea sp. G20_0; assembly: GCF_017744175.1. Lineage (NCBI taxonomy): Bacteria > Pseudomonadati > Pseudomonadota > Gammaproteobacteria > Alteromonadales > Colwelliaceae > Thalassotalea > Thalassotalea sp. G20_0. The sequence goes on from NZ_JAGHQV010000009.1 coordinate 142,936, forward strand.
TCAAGAAAAAGTATTTATAAATGATGAAGTAGTTGGTCGCCTTGATGAAATTAAAGTAAAGTATCCAGATTTGAATTTTATCCCTTGCCCTAAAGTTAACTCCTTTCTTGTTTTAGCAAAGGATTTTTTTGGTAAAATTATTAAAGACAGCCATGAAGATGCAATTTTCGGCTATTCCGGAATTAGAGAAAACCTTTATACCATAAATCCTAAAGACCTGACACAAATCTACGTTCCCATACAATTTATGCCTGAATTTAAACCTGAAAATAATAATTTATCACTGAATGGCTATCCTTTCCATATTGAAGGCACCAAAGGTAAAATTATTGAATTCTTGGATAAATATAAAAGATTTCATTTTACGGCAAAAAGCATTGACAAAAAAGAGCTATCAAAAGCCAGAGTCAGTGTGAATATAAAGTTATGCCTGGTTGATTTCAATATGTCAAAAATGGTGCGCAAATTTATCGCAACTGCAATTAAAGACGCTTTTGGAATACCAATACCATTAGACTTTATTGATATTGAGGGAATTATTGCAATTATTGAACATGTGAATTTAAAAGACTTGGTTAATGAAATTTCCGATGCTGTTAACACTACTATGAAAATACTTCAGGAGGAACTTCAGAAGGAACCTCAGAAGGAACTTCAGAAGGAAGTTGTTAACACCTCAGAAAAAATGCTGAAAAATCTTAGTAGCGCAGCAGAAGAACAACCTGAAAAAATAGCATCCAAAAAAATCGATAGCGTCATCAATAAAATTCTCAATGAATTAAAAAGGCTCAACGAAACTGATGATATTGACACATCATTGTCAAAAAATAATTTTAAGGTTTGCAGTGGCCCCATCAATTTACTGCATAACATCAAGAGCGGTCAGAAAATTCAAATTGAATTTGACCGGTTTGAGTCATCAGACAGCCCCGCCCGTTTACAGATCAACTCAACTGGCAGCCAGGTAGAGTTCAAAGATCTATCTGAAGCATTGAAGATGATTTTTGAAATGTAACTTTAGAGTTTTGATCAAACGAAAGTACGGTTAGTTTGCAATAAAATAAAAAAGCAGGTTCTTTGATGTAGCTATCAACCGTCTGTATTTTTTATATCAGTTGGATAATAACGAAACCAGAAACAACCAGCATGCCAATCAGCAACAAAAAAATATCAGCAACCGTATTTCTGTAAGGTTTCAACCTTTGTACCTTGTATAAGGCACAGACCGGCAAAAAGAACAGTAATACAGCCATCATCGGTGCTACCACTACCTCAAGAATTTTCAGGTCACTCCAGTGGTCGCAGTAGGAATGCCAGTCACCCGGCACCCCCTGCTCAGATCCGTTACGTGCACTACTAATGCATACGGCTCCTACCTCGAGTATTTGGCGTCAAACCGTTGCTCAGTAAGCGTCTAAGCAGGGGACAGACTCTCCCTACTTGTCGAGATCGGCTTTTAATGGATTGGCCCCGAATTTCTCTTTCCAGAGTCGCGGTATCAGTTCCCTGATATCACGGGCCGGGTGGAGGCTGATGCGTTGAAGAACATCAACCACGGTGGAACTGCCATTTATCGGATAATTCGCCATGGAAATACTTTCCCCCGGGTGGCAGAAGTATCAACTGGTTTTCCACTCCTGAAAGGGATTACCTGTAAAACTGAATTCAGATTCGCAACTTTTGTTTTACTGAGAAATTGTTTTACTGAGAAATCCTTCCTGTCATGACCTAATCAGATTATTCAGGGTGTTCATGGCCTGACGATCATTTAGCCTGGCAGCTATGTTCAACCAGTGCAGCGCTTTGTCCCTATCTCCCCAAAGACCCACGTCACTGTTCAGAAGCAGGTGGCCAAGTTTGCTCATGGCCTTGACATGGCCCTTCTCAGCTGCCTTGGTCAACCACTGCACCGCCTGTTGGGGATCCCCCGGAAAGTCCTTGCCACGCCTGAGATACAGGCAGCCCAGGTTGTGCATGGGCATGGCATCCCCATACCTGGCAGCCCTGAGGTAACAGCTTTCCGCCTGGTGCAGATCTTCCGGGAGGCCGTCGTAACCATATTCAAACAGAAGCCCCAGGTTGTTCAGGCCGATCGGGTCAGTTGCTCCCCTGCTGACCAGCAGCAGAGCAGCATCAGGATGCTTGTTGAGCAGAGCCTGGGCCAGGGGGGTATTCCCCTGGGTCTGGCCCGCATCCGGGGCTGCCCTCCGGTTGAGCAGGGCCCGGATCATCCCGATATCGCCCTGGATTGCAGCGTTGACCATCTGCTGCTCCCAGTTCCGGGGCAGGGGCAGGGTTGTCAACACTACCTCCTCAATGACCACCTCAATGAGACTCCGCTCCAAAGGGCACGTCAGGTTATTTTGTAACCAGGTAGTAATGCATTCGAGGTGGAATATATGCTTGCAGGGCTCGGCTCTGGCGATGCGCCTGCCATTAAACTCCGGATGGCTCGGTGGGAAGATTTTGTCTAAACAGACTGAGCACACTTTTAGTTCGTGGGTGGCTACTGCGGCACTGGATGAAACGTTGTTCATGTCAGGCATTCCTTTACGTTGTCATGACTTTACTACTTTATATTCGTTCCGCATTCGACCATTTGCTTTCGGAGAATTCACTGACTAATTAGTTAGTTTCTCTGACACTTTGATCCACACAATATTAATTCACAAATTTAATCCACAAAATAGAGTAGGGCTCTTTTGAATTTTAAGTGGGTAAGCAGGTTTCATTAACCTTGGTAAAGTCCAGCTTACCTGTCAGTAAATACACCATGATTTTGAAGTGAGGCTTCTTGTAACCTCGTGCTTTTCGCTTAGCTGCCTGTATCACTGAATTCAAACTTTCCAGTAAGCCATTATTGATCTGGCTATCCTTCCAGTTGAGTACACCATCCCAGTGTCGTTTTATGGTCTTGGCGGCTTTAATTATGGCTCTTGTAGATTAAGAGGGCACAAGATGCGTACCTGCATGCACAAGGTCTCCGACTGCGCGAGGCTCACAGGTTACTTGCGGTGTAGTGCAACCTGTAATATTGCTTTCTGCATCACTTAACAACATCAGCACCTCGGACTATTTGATTTCGCAGCTCAATACTTAGCCTACAGGCTCCCCTGTCAACACTTCACCGGATACCTTACGATATACGGCTCATGACTCGGGGCTGGGGCGACACGTCAGTCTTAACCCACAGGGACTTTCACCCTTAACATCTTGCCGATTTATCTCGGCACACTAAGCACTCAATAAAAAACCCAATAACAAAGGAAAAACTGCCAAAACATTTACAATAAGCAGATGAAACCATCATCTCCCCATCGGGTCTGAACAGTTGGTTAAAGTTATTCAACGTTCAGGCTAAATAATGCAGTCGGTACTTGCATCGTCGTATTTCCCCCTAAACACTCCCGCTAATACAGACTCACCCCGGCAGCATCCTGGAGCAGCAGATATCAGGAAATGCCCAGACTTCAACAGCACCCCTATTCACCATCGTCAAACACGACCGGTCCTCGATAAGATCAGCTATTGCTCCGACTCATCCCGGAACTGTCTTGAGTCTTCAGACAGAGAAACACCGTCGTTAAACCAGAAGGGGGCAGGAAAACCGGCAGCAACAGATACTGACACCCGCTCTGGCGACAGCACCTGTACACTGGACAGCTGCCATTCTGAGACTGAAAATATCAGCCCCCGGAACAGGACAGACAAAGAAAACACAACGGATGCTCCAACTTCACAAGCTGACCCGGCTGTCGGTGAACAAGACAGCATCAAGGCACCAATAGAAGCAGAAAGCTCTTACTGGCATTCCACGGCACAGTATATTCTGTCAGGCATAAAAAAACTCGCCAATGCCGTCCTGCCAACACCTTCAGAGGCCCTGGACCATATCAATCTTGACATGCCCTGCTTCAGTGAAGAATATGACGAGGATCAAGACATTGAGTTGCCCATAGATGTCGATGCCATCGACAGTGACCTGAATAGCAGGGGGCACGTTAGCAAAGCGCAATCCAAAAGTGTTCAACCCGAAAAAGAGTGTTCCAGCACAACCTATGAGTCGGAAGAAAGCGACAGTAAAACGGCAGACGCTTCCCACAGAAAAGATAGCGTCGTCCGTAGGGCACATCACAGATCATCAGAACTTCAGGAAATCTACCAACAGTCACTGCCCGTCGTAAAACTCTCACCACACACCTATGGCAATCCCAGCAACATTGCCATTGATGGGGAAGATGACCAGCCTGAGCTGCTGATTGCACTTTATCCACACGGCATCTTACAGGCCCTGCTTATTTTATTCCCTGAAACCGCCCTTGAGATTCTCAAAAGTCGGCTTGCGAAGCTGGGCAGCACCTCAATAGATACCTTTGAACAACTCCGGAAATCCCGGATGCAAAACCGTACCGGATTCAGGGACACCCCGGCAACCAACCTGGCAACCCTGAGAGAAAACCTCAACGACCTTGAACGTGATCGGCACAATGTCAGGTTCCAGCTCGCGATGTTGAAAAATCTGAGAAAATTTGAGCGTCAATACAATGTGTACTGTCTGGAATCAAAAATGGATGCCGACTTCCTGGTACAAAAAGGAAGGCTATCTTCCAAGCAGTTAGCCACTGCCATTGACAACGTCGAGGGTAATCAACTTAAAGACCCAAAACCCCTTAAGCCCTCTACCTGGCTGAGACCGCTGGGCTACCAGTGCAAAGAGCGTGAAATTATCTTAAGGGGGGCTATGTGGAGTCTGGCAAAATATCATCTGGAAAAATCCGCTCAAACCGTTCTTAACGAGCTTATGCAGCTCCCACCGGTGAGGGTACCGGTTTCCGGAACAGACACATGCAAAAGGAGAACAGTTAATCACTACATCCGGGAACAACCTGAAACCATACTAAAAGTGTTGACTTATCTGGTTTGCCTGAACGTAAAACGGTATCGATGCATAAGGCATATAAAGGCAGCTAAACTTGTCCTGGCGACTGATCAGCAAGGGTGCACAGCAGAGAGTGTTCAGGCTTTATTCAGTCGACTGATCAGGCAGGATCTTATACCAGAAATAGCAACGCAACTGGACAATGAGATCGGCTGGCTCCATGCCAAACGCCTTGAGCATGAGATTGAATCACCTCCAGCTGAAGCCAGTCTGCCAAGCTTGATGGATCAACGACAACATATCCTTAATCTTCGATTACTGAACCACCAGCCGCCCCCCCAAGAAAAACAAGGCCGCCTTGCCTGTACAGAGCATGAAGTTTCTGCCCGGTTAATTCATCATTTTCTGAGCACCCAATCACGCCCAAACCAACCGGCCCTGTTTCCACAGTGGTTGTTTCTAAAGCCCCCCGCTGCTGATCGTATACGCTCCGTACTGTCACAAAACAGCAATACCCCCGAGCAGTCTTTTTACCTGGCCACATTACAATTCATTGATGCAATGAACCGCTCTGAACAGGATGACAACTACGACAGTTGCCTGCACTGGATGCAGTGCTACTACGATATGACCTATGCTCAACAGCAGCTTCTGATTCACCTGATCGACCAGGGTGTGCCTGACGGCTTACTGCCCTGTGAACATTTCGAGCAGAATATTGATGTGCTCTGGCAATTGGCAAGATCAAGAAAAAGCATGGGCCTGCGGCCACTGAACCCTGACTCCTATGCATACTATCTCAGCTACCTGAATTTTATCCGGAAGGAAGAAGAAAGCATTGAAGACAGCATTGCCGAGCTGTATCGCAAGCGGTATTTAAAATTGCTGAATTATGATCCTTATCAGGAGTTTAAAACGCTCTTTGGCGATGTATTTAACTGGGGGTCGCAAGCCAGCAGGACCATCTGTCAGAAAGCCGGCGAACTGATGAAGGGATTAAACGCATCAGGGCTGCCCAATGCACTGGGCTTTCTTTATAAAGAAGGCAAAGGGCTGATATCGTCACTGTTCTCTGCCGACAATCCAATCCACGCCTTAATAACCGACACTCTGGGTACAATACTGAAAGTAGCCCAACAAAACCCAAAGTTTTTTCGAGTAATGTGGGGTGATTTTGCACTCCTGATGCCTCAGCTGAAAAGCCTGCTTGGGCAGGACACATCGGTAACAGGCCTGCTTGAAAGCATTGAGATCTGCATGCGCGGTCATGCCCTGGCTTCACTGTTTTCCGGTGACAAACCACAGCCACTGGATGTTAACCCGCTGGAAAATCCGCAAGTGGCTACGGTGATCAAACGGTTCCAACTGCTCCGGGACATGATTACCGCGTTTCATACCGGACTGCCAGTGATCGAAATATTTTTAAGCAATAACCTGGATACCCTGATCAACAAGGCTAAAAAAGTCGCACAGAATGTATTATCCACCTATCTTGCCAGACACTGTCTCAGCCAGATGAAGCCGGCGATTTTCCGCTTGTTGAATAACCTGCGCTGTGCCCGGGATTTAATGCCCAGCCTGACTCTGGGGCTGACCTCTGACTGCCTCGCCGCCATGGCTCCGGAGACAACCGTCAGACTTGCCCATCATATTGGCCGGCGGACCAGTGTCGTTGGTAATGTCTTGGGTTTTGTGCTGGATCCGCTGGTTATGCGATTTGATAAATACCAGGAGAAAATCAACAACGCCAAAGCCAACCCATCCAGTGTTGCAGCGCGCAGTGAGTTAACAGCAGAGCGGAAAAAGGTGGCAGGCATTCTCGGCGTATCATCAGTGGTTACCACTGCCGCCATTTTGTTGGTTAATGCCTTTAACATTGTTCTTCTGTTGAGTAGCCCCTGGCTAACAACAGCCTGTATCGGGATCATTACCTTTTTTGGCAGCAGCTGCTTTGTCGCCCGACGCTATAATGGGTTGGATGAAGTCTGGACATCACTGTCCGAAACCATTTCAGAACAGATGGAACGAACCTTTGCCAAAGACAGTCCAAAGGCCATTAAGGCAAGACAACAAGCCCACCAGATCAGTAAAGATACCCTGACAAAAATGTCAGAAATCAGAGAACAGGCACTGAGTGGATGGCAGGACTGGCAACAAAACCAGCTACTAAGAGAGTTAAGCAAGTATTGGCACCAGCTGCATTATAAGGAAGAGATGCTTCAACGTATCAAGTCTACGGTCCGGGAAAAGTGTCAGTCCGATGTTGAAAGAGACGCACAACACATCCTCCATTTTGTCCGGGCAAAGGCACTGGTGGAAAATGCTCTCAGGGACCCGGATAACATATCAGCCAATCCGGATCACCTTGCTGATTTCAACCAACAGTTAGCCCATCTGTATTTTCCACCACTGGATGCAGCACTGTTTCCCTATCAGTTAATAAACCTTGAACAGGAAATCAATGCATTTTTAGAGCATTCCTGTGGGACTGACTGCCCCGGAGAAAACATCAAGGCAATTATGGATACCGTTGAAAACTATCACATCGACCTTCACAAAGGAGAGTACCTGTTTAAGCTACTGCAAATGCGACAACTTCAGTCTTTATCACTGGAGGGAGACAAGGCTGACGATCAACCATTTCATCAGACGCTGCATCATTGCAGCAAAACAACCATGGCACACTTGCCAGACCAGCTGACAGCAACAGTCATAATGGCAAAGTCCCGGCAAAAGTGTGAACAGCAGCAACTGAAAAAGGAGGAGCAGATCCGGGAAGCAAGAATGAAAATGGTCACCCGGCGGGCATTACATGACTGCCTGAAAGGCGCAACAAACTATTCAGCCAGCAGCATCCCCGACTTGAGCAAAGACCCATTGTTCAAAACTCACCTTGAGCTGCAAATCAGAGAACTTGAAAAAGCCAGCCTGCCCTGGTCAATTGACTATACACTGCCATCGGCTCGAACCAGCGACTCGCCCCCTGCGGGATGCACTTATAAAGCCCTGGAAGCAGGCAAAGACCTCCTGACCTCATAAGCTTCCCGATATGACTCAAACAGGCCGCTCTTTGTATCGGGCAATATGGTTGACTATGTTGCGATGATTAAGGAATTCTCCCTGAATAACTTCCTCTTTTTCGCCACGGAGGCACGGAGTCACAGAGGAAAAGAGTTTTTCTTTTCTCCGTGCCTCCGTGGCAAGGTTTTTTCTTTGCTGGACAACATCGGATGTGGAAGTTATTCCAGGACAGTTCCTAAACGCTCACAGACGGAGGCTCTGCCTGGGCAGCCGCCTTGCGTTCAGCCGCTATGCATGCTGCCGCAGTAAAGACGACATCGGTAGAACTGTTCAACGCCGTTTCCAGAGAATCCTGGATCACGCCAATAATAAAACCGACAGCAACGACCTGCATGGCAATATCATTAGAGATACCAAACAGGCTACAGGCCAGCGGGATCAGCAATAAGGAACCACCGGCCACACCGGAAGCGCCACAGGCAGAAACAGCCGCAACAACACTGAGCATCAAAGCGGTTGGCAGGTCAATAGAAATACCCAGTGTATGAACCGCTGCCAGCGTCATTACGGTAATAGTAATGGCGGCACCTGCCATATTGATGGTAGCCCCCAGGGGAATGGACACTGAGTAGGTATCTTCGTGGAGATCCAGGCTTTTACACAGCTGCATATTCACCGGAATATTGGCTGCCGAGCTGCGGGTAAAGAAGGCCGTCACACCACTTTCCCGGATACAACGCAGCACCAGGGGGAAAGGATTCTGACGAATCTTCAGGTAAACGATCAACGGGTTAACGATAAACCCGATCATCAACATGCTGCTGATCAGAACCACCAGTAACTTGCTGTAACCGGCCAGCACCCCAAAACCGGTCTGGGCAATGGTATTGGCAACCAGTCCGAAAATACCGATGGGAGCCAGCTGGATGACAAAGCGTACAATAGCAGACACCGCCATGGACAGGTCATGCACCATAACCCGCGTAGACTCACTGCCATGACGCAATGCCAGGCCCAAACCGATGGCCCAGGCAAGAATACCAATGAAGTTGCCTGTCAGCAGAGCCTCAACAGGGTTCTGCACGACCTGGAACAACAGTGTATGGAGAACCTCCATAATACCTTCCGGAGGCAGGGCTGCACCGCTGTTGGTCACCAGCGTCAAGGTCACCGGGAAAAGAAAACTCATGGATACCGCGACAAAAGAAGCCGCCAGTGTGCCAAGAATATAGAGGAAAACAATCGGCCGCATGTTCGTGTGCTGCCCCTGTTTCTGGCTGGCAATGGAAGAAGCCACCAGTACAAATACCAGCACAGGAGCCACCGCTTTCAAGGCCCCGACAAACAGGGAGCCCAGAAAAGAGATGGCCACCGCAGTTTCCGGCGAAACAACTGCCAGACCAGCACCCAGGGCAATACCGATAATAATCCTGAGAACCAGGCTGGTGTTTGCCATTCGGTCATAAAATGATTGCGCTTGACTCATGATTTACCCGCTGTACTACATTCAAGTTTTTATCAGTCAATAATTTATAACTTCTGCCTCACGAGATTCCCGCGTATGCAAAGTATTACCGGCTGCGGGGATTACGTAAAAATAGTATCACAGTACTGAGGATAAACTTCAGATTTAATTTTTTGCATCAATTACGTCAATTGCATCTATCCTATTGCCTACCGAAACAGACACCAGAGCACGGAAATGAGACAGATTCTAGTCCCGAAAACCATCTTTGAGCTGCAACCCGTCAAGGACTGTCACGGAAAAACCAAACTGGAAGAAAAACCGAAAGTCGTCTGGGGCATAAGAAACATCGTGGTGATACCACCAGCGGAGCTCCTGACTCAGCTATTGCGCGGCAGATATTTATAGTGCGCTGTTCCTGTAATCCCCCGTCAATAAAATCCCTCTGAAAAACAACAAGTCCTGCTCAAGGAGCCTGTCGGACTTAAGCGTCCGTAGCGAGGATTGCGAGAAATTGAGGATAAAAATTTCTGCTTCTGAGGAGAATAGCGGGGCTATTTGACGAAGAAGCAGGAATTTTTAGACCAATTTATCGCAACCGCAGTAGGACAGTCTTAAGTCCGACAGGCTCCAAGCCCCAGGGCTTAAACCAGCTGACTCAGCTGCTCTTTGACATTCTCTGCCGTTGGGCGCTTTTGCGGGTCTGCCCGGGTGCACTGGCCTATCAGACGAATCAGTGGTGCCAGTATGTTCTGATCGTCTTCAGCCAACGAAATACTTATCGGACCGGACGGCATATTCAACGCCAACAGGCTCTTTTTATTGGCCAGGAAGCCCGTGGTCCGGTCCATTGCCTGCTCCAGTTTTGCACCATCATACAATCCACAGGTTTTCATATAGTCAAATAGTGATAACTGCAAACCTTCCTCCGTTTTAAACCACTCCCCTTCGCCAAAAGTGGTACAAACGATAACCGCCAGCATTACACCAAAAGACCAGATATCGCCCTCCCGGGTAGCGGAGGTATATTGCCAGGGGGCAAACGGTTGTTCAGGATTGTCAAAAACGCCGGGAAAGCGCAGCTCTGGCGGTTGCCAGGCATTGTTATAAAAAATGAACCGTTTGCTGCCCAGCGTATCCGGCCCCGGTGCCACATCCACCCTACTGAAACGCTCCGGCAGGCCCGGACCCAGCCAGCCTGACACCTCCCGAAGTCCTTCCAGACGGATATCACCGTGGGCCACTCCCCGTTCGTGCAGGTTTGCCAGGGTATCCACTACCTGGCTCAGACCATGGATAACATCACCGAGAACAGCGCCTTTCGACAAACATTGCTCCAGGTAGGGCTCCGCCAGACTTTCCAGCAGCGGCCACAGCCCTGTAACAGAGGAAGCAATCCCTGCGTCAGCCAGCCTGGGCAACCCCTTTATTCCCCATCGATAAATATGGTGCTGCCGGGCGGTGGTGGAGACCATCTCCAGCAATTGCTGGATTGACTCATCCAGCCTTTCTGCCTCCGGTGCTGCCAGGACAGACGGAAAAGGGCTTCGCTGATGGGGCTTGCCAGCTTCATTGAGCAGTTTAACGTTCTGGTCATTGAGCAGCATTAACGTCCCCACTGGCTGGCCTTCGCCATCCGCCCCCTTGACCGATACCTGCCCCGCCCGGGCAAACCAGGAATATCGTTGTGGCTCAATGGTGATGGCTCTGCCAAAGCTGCTGATATTCAGGGAGTTCAGCAGCGTAACCTGCCAGCGCTCGTCTGAATCCATATCATTCCTGCTTGCTTTTCTGAAAACCTCGTAGGTTTCCCACTCGGGTTTCTGTTCAAGCAGTTTGATAATCAAATTATCGACACGGTGGACAATACGATATTTGAATGCACTGCCAACTTCACCCTTTTCATCCGACACGACCGCAGGAAATTGCAGCGCAGAAGCATTCTCAACAACTGGCAGGGACATCAATGAACTCCTGTATGGCTTTTTTATTGCCAGGGAATTAAAGATAGCTCAATTGGGTATAAACAATGATGTCATTGTTAAGAAACTGCGGTGAACAGAACTGCCTCATGGCTTTAGACAGACAAGGAAACCTCATCAATTAAATGGGTTATGAAGTTCCAGGGCATTCAGGAAGCTGTTGCCCCGAACAGGGGCCTTGGTGAACAAGATCAGCTATCTTTCTGACTGCGGCTGAAGGTATCTCCCAATACAGCAGTGCCAATGACGAAAAATTACATGCAGGGATTACGTAATGACCAGTCGGTTATAGTTCATCATTCATACCTGTTTTGGAGGTGTAAACAGGCTTCAGTACCATTTTGGCGCCCCCTGATTTCATGGGGACAAAAGTATTTAAATTATTTCTCTGGAGGCGAACGGTATCCAGCATGTCGGCTGCATTCATCCTGTCCAGGGCATGATAAAAATCGGCACTTTCAGTTGAAGTGCGGTTACTGAGAATACCAAGTGCATTCTGGATATGACCTATTTCAGAAAGAAAAAAAAAAGAAAAAAGGACACCCACTTTTTAAAAAGAAAAAGAGAAAAAAAAGGAAAGAAAAAAAAGGACACCCAATAAAAAAACAAAAAAAAAAAAAAAAAGAAAAAAAAGAAAAAAAAGAAAAAAAAAGGACACCCAAAAAATAGCCTCGTCAGTAAAATCTGTGGGTCATTTCCGGTTCAGGTAACTTGCCAAGCGCATGATATAACGCGATTTCCGCACATCTGTAGCTTCTGAAACCGGAAAAAAAACGGAAAAAAAACGGAGGAAAAAAAAGGACACCCAAAAAATAGCCTCGTCAGAAGAAAAAAGGACAGAAGAAAAAAGGACACCCACTTTTTAAAAAGTGAAGATAATTTTTCATCTATTCATTTTTCAAAATAATAGTATTGATCGATTTAAGAAAATCTCATTCATTCCAAGCAGAAAGAGCATAAAAAGTACTCAGCAACAGTCAGAGAAAATACTATCGAGACATATAAGAAAGAGCACTCAGAAAATTCTGGCCACATTAAAGTAAAATGAAAATGCATTGATCAGGCAGGGTAAAGAGCACCGCTCACAGACATTCCATGAACCCAGCACTTTCCGGTGCTTTCTGCATAAGCCTTCAGTGAAGCCAGCTTGCCGACTGCGCGGTGAAAACGATTATGCCAGCGCATAGTCTGCAGCCATTCATTTGGGTCAATACCCAAGCGCTCCAGGATAGGCGGTACATCGTCGGTTATACGACCACGTTTGCCTTTGCGGATAATTCGGCCAGACCAGTCAACCAGTTCAAAGTAACTACTGAGTGGGTATGGAATCGCCTGTTCAGGGTTTTGACCCTGAGCTTTTAACGGTTTCAAGTGTAACTTTTGTTTTTTTCCGTCTGCGCTGTCGTATGACTCAATGCGTTCTTTTATAGAGGTATGTTCTGAGGTTTCCAGCGTTGCAGCAATTTTTGTCCGGATGGGGTTTAGGTCGACATAGGCCATGCAAGTCAGCAATGCCGCCTCATCTAACAGGGCCTGACTTTTGTAACGACCTTCCCAAAAGCGCCCTTTGCACTCATCCTCTTTATTGGCCAGCCGGGCTAAGTATTCGTTAAGGCAGCGCATGAACCAGCTGATATCCATTAAACGACTGCGGTACTTCTGGGCATATTCTTCGACACGCAGCAGCTCTACTTTGCCCAGCTGATCGCCGACAAGATAACGCTGAACCAGGTGCGGGCCAGAAAACAGCTGCGTCCAGCGTTGTAAGACTTCTTTGGTCTCCCATTTTTTAGCTTGCTGACTATTGATATGGAGCACCACATGATAATGATTCGACATCACCGCATAAGCACAGACTTCCAGAGCAAAAATACCAGAAAGTGCTTTCAACCGATCAACCACCCACTGCCTGCGATGCTCATAGTTTATGCCTGAGAAATTGTCTTTGCCGCATAGGAAAGCCCTGCGAACGCAGCGTGCCATGCAGTAGTAGTTGTTTACCCTTGCCTCCTGTTTACTCCTGGATTCCTTCTGCGTGATGCCTTGATTGTTGGATGGTCTTTGTGGCCAGCCAAATGCTCAATATTCCCATCAAGCAATTGAAAATCCACATCGCCAAATACATTGACATTACATTGTTCAATATGCTCCCGAGTATCATCACTTAGAATGATTCCTGAATCAAATTCATGTGAATCGGGCAAAAAGCAATAATCCTCAAGCTCAAGAGCACGGGCATTACCAGGATCATATAATGGAAAAGTCTTATGCCTTCCTGTATCATTAGGATCATAAAAAATCACTTTGATACACCCTTCCTGTTTTTTAAATCTTAAGGCCATGCTATGGGTATTGAACCAAACCAAGAAGGCTTTATCAGTACCATTTGGCATATTCCAATACTTCTCAGCGATTGACTGAATAGCATGACTGAAAGTTGATCTGGCAAAATAATAGCCTTCACCACAATGCTTCTCATTAAAATGATCACGAAGATCTTTATCTGTTGGAAATCTATGAGAGTAAACCTTCAGTGCTGACCGACTATCAACAGGATGGAATGAATGCTTACCACGACCAAAAACACCAGTAACATATCCCCAGGATAAGTGTCGGCATTCTATACGCTTACCAGCATCTTTTCTATCACAGGCAGAGCGATGAACCTTACAGTTTAAAGTTTCTGACCGTTCATTATTTGAATAGTACATAGGAACAGCTTCCACACCACCTGGCTTAAATGCCAGTTTTACTTGGACATTGCGGCCTTTACTGCACAACTGCGTAATCTTATTAGCCAAATACTCCCCTTTATCACTAAAGGTTTTAACTACATCGATCTGGTATGCGCTCAGGGGTTTACACAACACTTTGGCAAATTTTGAATCAGGGTTCTCTGCGACTAAACGCGGAGTAACACTACCAAGAACACTGACAGTATATCTACCAAAAAATGCTTTTATACCATTAAAAATGGTCTTGGCCACTCTTACTAAAAAAATGACTCTGCATGTTTATGCCAAGAGTGTGACGCAGCTGCATATACACCTAGCTTTATTGCGTCCATTGCATCACCTTATTAGTATTTACGTAATTGAAAATTATTTGATCATTGATTCGAAAATGAATTATGAATCGTTCTGATTTGGGTTTTTCCTTGAAAACACAGATTAGAGTATGAAAGCTCCAAAAAGTTTCACACTGTTATAAAGTCTTATTAATAAATTACACAATCAAATAAAAAGGCCAGCTCTCAACAGAGCTGGCCTTTCTGGCACAATAGCTTTTAAATCAGAAGCTTAGCCACCAAAATCATCCAGCAGAATGCTCTCAGGCTTTACGCCCTGATCTTCCAGCATCTTGATAACGGCTGCATTCATCATGGGTGGTCCAAACATGAAGAACTCTTAGCCTTCCGGAGCCGGATGATCGTTAGTTATCAAACAGAACCTGATGGATAAAGCCGGTATAGCCGGTCCAGTTATCTTTTGCAGCGGATCGGACAGCGCCAGAGCCAGCTGAAGTTTTCGCTATCTTCGGCCAGCTTATCAAACTCTTCCGGGTAGAACGCTTCACGCAGGGAGCGGGCAACGTACCAAAAAGAGATCTTCCGTTCGGAAGCCAGCCGCTTCAGCTGGTCAAAGATGTGCGAACGCATGGGTGTCATACCACCACCCACGAACACTATTTCATTGTCGGTTTCTTTGGCGAAAAGCTCACCGAACAGCTGGTCATGGAGTAGGCACGAATGGTCTCGTCATCCACCTTGGAAACTTACTGCCACTGGTTAAACTTGTCCCAGTCACCACGGTACTGTTTGGCAACTTCGAAATTTTTGCACTCAACGGAATGAGGAGGGCATTACAGCTGGACGTAGCACCGGCCCGGAAGTTAACTCTTGGGTGTCCTTTATTTCTCTTCCTTTATTTCTCCTTTATTTCTTCTGATATTCAGAGAGTTCAGCAGCGTAACCTGCCAGCGCTCGTCTGAATCCATGTCATTTTTAAGAAACTGCGGTGAACAGAATTACCTCATGGCTTTAGCCAGGCAAGGAAACATCATTAAGAAGGCAGAAGCAGCCGGGCCAGATAAGAAACAAGGGGTTGATCCCGGTAAACCAGCGCCTGTATTGAATGGGTTAGCAGTTCCAGGACGCTCAAAAAGCTGTTGCCCCTGACAAAGGCCCTGGTCGACAGGATCAGCTATCTTTCTGACTGCGGCGGAAGGTATATCCCAATACAGGAGTGTCAATGGTGTCAATGGTGAAAAATAAAAGAGTGTGCGGAGGGCGGAACAAGCCAGCTGTCTACTCAACCCACTTATCATCAAATACAAAAAAGCCCGAAGTATTCACTTATACTGCGGGCTACATATTCTCTGGCGCTCCCAGGAGGATTCGAACCTCCGACCTGCCCCTTAGGAGGGGGCTGCGCTATCCAGCTGTGCCATGGGAGCATGCGTTATCGGACAGATACCAAGGCATACACCTTTACGAACGCGTTTGAAGCGTACTTCATTCACAGTGGATGATCAAGCCTTGGAAGAATAAAGGATTTCTAACTGGCGTAAATTGGCTTAGGGGCTGTCTTTCTCGGGAAACACCATTTCAAGCTGTTGCTCAAAGGCAAGCATTTTTTCGGCGAGACGCTCACTGTCAACTATCAACGTCCCATCAAGGTATGCCTGGCGCAGGCGGCTGACACGATCTTCTGTAGCATTGATAACAAAACTTAGTTTCTTCTCGGAGCCTTCCAAATTCGTACTTGACTCTCGATGCTCTTTATCCATGTTCACTCCTTGAACGATAAGAAATATATTTTTGGTGGCAAGTCGGACATACTGTCACCTCCGATTCAGGCTGTCTACCCATGATGCTTATTATTTTAGTATACAAGTTTCATACCAATTGAGATGATGTAATGACTTCAGAGACCTCACAAACACAACAGTAAACTGATTGCGAGGATATCAATGGGAACGCAGAAAAATCACCAATGGAATAGTAGAGCCTGTTGGAAGATAGACTGCCCTGCTATTGTGCAGTAATAGCAAATTGGCCAATGAGAGGGCAAAGCAAAGATCTGGCAATAATCTACACGACCATTTTCAGCAGAAGATACCTTGCTCGACAACAAGGCTCTCCTGAAACTCAGTTTTAAACCGGCTCTTACTAAAACAGCCGGTTAACAGGCCATCGCTTTCAGCACATCGCAAAAGCCAGGCACCATCAATTTTCCTCCTTTTTTCCTTCTTCTTGCGTGTTTTCGATGATTTCTTCAGGTTCCGCACCTTCATCTGCATCTGCGCCCTGAGTCTCACCTTCAGTCTCCGGAGAATCATTTTTCTCCGGTTCGGCTTGCTCTTCCGCAGCTTCTGCTGCCTCTGAGCCATCACCTATTTGAGCAGACTGGAGCTTATCTGTCATTGATTTAAGCTGTTCCTTTTCATCAGGCTCTTTCGGAGTTCCTTCTGCGTCTGCCGCGCTCTCTTCAGAGCCCGTTTCTTCCACATCACCTGCCCCCTGATCACTCATTTGAGCGTCGGCTTTGGTTTTCTTTACGGTTTTATCACTTATTGAATCACCAACAGACCCTCCTTCTTTTCCTGGTGCTTTGTCTGGCATTTCATTCTTGGTATCCCCTGAGGCCACTGTTACGGTATCTGTTCCAGCTATATTGGAAGAAACGGTTATTGACGCACCATTTGAACCCGGTGGATTTACAGAGGTTGTCAATGGCTGGGTGGTGGCTGGTAAAGATGACAAGCTGTCCATAAATTAAAACCTCTTTTTTCTTTAGTAGACACTTACCATAGACTTTGGCCACCTTTAATTGGTTTCAATGTTTTTTAGATTATTTTCCTCATAATTTGTCAGACATTATTGCTATGATTTTTAACAGGAAATGTAGCTTGCCTGTATTCACTAACAGATATATGCCGATTAACGTTTAAATTCTGCAAATGTGATGAAAGTCATTGTCAACTTGTTGTAATAGTGGACGAGGGTATACGACGGTGACAGATAACAGGATTCTCAACGTTTTATGGTGGCAGCCCCATCCATGGATGCCGCCTTAAACCATTCAGGAGGCTGACCGAGAATAACGCCCGTAGCGAGGATGGCAGAAAATTTCCGACTTTTTAGACCAATTTGCTGCCACCGCAGTAGGGCAATCTATTCTCGGACAGCATCTTAGGTTCTTCTGGAAAAGCCATAGATTCGCCATGCTGGCAGGCAGGCCACCAGAAAACCCAGTAAAAACAGCGACAACAACCAAAGCAGCTGCTCAAAAGGCAGTGCGATGCTGCTCACAACAGGAATCCAGCTCCCCAGGAACAGAGTCGATACTTTATAGATAACAACACCAGAACAAAGAGCAAACAGGATTTGCAGCATAGGTTCTGTCAATGTCAGGGCTGCCAGCTGCCAAGGGCTTACCCCTACCATTCGTAACAGTTCGACTTCCTGTTTTCGCTCGGCAAAACCGGCAGAAAGATTAAAATACATCATCATCAAAGAGAGCAATCCGATGATAAAACTCATGGCCATAAACACATTATTGAGCATTCGCTGATAGTGCCCAAGCTTTTCCAGTTCTATCGAAGGAATCACTACCTCAAGTGGTGTATTGAAGGTTGACTTCAGTTCCTTCTGCACCTTAAAGAGAGAGTGACGATGTCGCAATTTTATCAAAATGAAATTAAGGTGGTCAGTTTTTATGCCATGGGCTTTTCGGATTTTTCGCAGCCCTTCAATAGGAATTAAAATATTACTGTCCAGCGAGGTTCCGGTTTCCATTAAAACCCCCTGAATAATAAATGGCGTTTGATACTCATCTTTTGATGAGGGCGAAAAGCCATTGGCTATCTTCAGGGTTTCTCCGGGCTGATAGTCTGCCGCCAGTCTGGCACCGATAAATGCCGAACGATGATTCCTGAATGCCGTGCCTGATCCACTGCCAATAAAATTAAGGACTTTCAGTTGCAGCGTTTCCATATAACGTGCAGTACTGCCAGTCACTGTATATCCAAGATGACTTTCGTTGGTGGACACCGGCGCAGCCCACTTCACATCCTTCAGGCCAGCAATGGCTTCATAGACATCCCAGGATATCACCGGAGGAGGAGGGCCAATGCGAAAAAGGCTGTAAAGGACAAGATGTGTCGGCTGCGAAGGTGCTCCGACAATCAGGTCTGCACCTGAAGACACCTGTCGTGCATAGGATCGGACAGCTTCATGAATATGGCTGATCACCAGAAGAAGCGCAATGCTGAAAGCAAGAGCCAGAATCGAAATAATTGTGCGTCCGGCTCTCTGACCAAAGCTTCTGCGCATAATCTTCATAATGACCATCGGTTTTCGCGCTCCCTTGCCAGGTTCAAGGTATCCATGTTCACATATCGGTCAAAACCATCAATGCCGTTCTCATCATGGGTGGTACAGATCAGTGTGGCTCCACTTGCACGACATTCATCCTGTAATAGCTGGTAAACGGCTTTCTTCCCCCGGCAATCCATAGCCGAAGCCGGTTCATCCGCCAACACTATTTCAGGGTTGCCGATCAGCGCACGGGCAATGGCAAAGCGCTGCTGTTGACCGGCACTGTATTGTGCAGCATTTTTTGATAGCCGTGACGGGTCTGTTAAGCTGAGCTTGCGAATCAGGCGAATGGCATCCCCGGCTGCCGTTTCAGATTTCCTTTCTGCTTCATACCGCCTTTTCGCTGAGAAATAGCAAGGCAACAAAATGTTATCGAAAGCACTCAGATATGGCACCAGCCGATAATGCTGAAAAATAAACCCGATAGAGTCGGCACGGAGTCTTTCCAGAGATGAGGTGCCAATTTTTCTCATATCATTACCCAGAACCATCAGATCACCACTGTTATAGCGAACAAGCCCCATCAGGGTTCTTAACAGGGTGGTTTTGCCAGAGCCATTCCCGCCTTGAAGGCACACCGTTTCACCAGCATCAATAACCAGCTCCGGAATTCGCAAAACTTCAGTTTCACCAATACTCTGCTCAAGGTCATGAATGGCAACGGCCTGGACATTTGTCATCTTAATATTTCCGCCCTGATAAAGACCCGCAGCCAGGATAAACAACGATCCTGGATTTCATGGTCATGGTTATCGGTCGTCTGCCAATAAAGATAAGCACCTGTAATTGGCTTCCTAGAGACATTTAACAAGCCCCCGTAAAATCGATTTTCAAAGTGACTGAGGGGCTGCCCTATTCAGCGATAGCAATCATCTTTGGAGTGGAGGCAAGACAAGCCGCTTGCGCCAGAAGACCTTGCACATCGACAAGCGTTTTTATGAAGTGGTGATGATTTTCATAATCTGTCATGGCAAACGACAAGCTCATTTCATATTGGAAGAGACTCTGACAGTGAATATTTTGTCCTATACTCGAAGCTGCCAATCATCCAATAACCTGTCTGCTTTATCTGCAATCGCCTTTGGTCATCACTTATGCGTTGACAAACAAAGTGCTACAACGCTTTGCCAAACCGGCTTGAGATACGTTTAATGTTGGCCATGGCATGCAGGCTTAACGAGAAATCCTTACCCGATTAGACGTCAACACTTCCCTAACTTGACACATCCGGAGTTTGATCCATGCCCTTCATCACTCCCCTTAAAACACTAACTCTGTTCATCATCGCCCTTTGTCTTGTTGGCTGCGCCAGTGATGGCCATCTGAACCGGTGGAGCCAATGCGCCCTGATCGGAGCGGGTACCGGCGGTCTTGTTGGCGCTGCAGCCAACAGTAAGAGTTCATCCGACAGTGGTAAATCGGCCGCTTACGGTGCTATTGGTGGCGCCCTGGTCGGTACCGCTATCTGTGCACTGACTGGCAGTGACAGTGATCACGATGGTGTTCCTGATAACAAAGATCACTGCGCAGACACACCCAAAGGCGTAACCGTCGATCACAGTGGCTGCCCGGTAGACTCCGATAATGACGGGGTTCCTGACTACATGGATAAGTGCGCCAATACCCCTTACGGTGTAGCAGTGGATGCTCACGGTTGCCCCGATTCCGACGGAGATGGCGTACCAGACAATATGGATCGCTGCCCCAATACCCCTGTCGATGTGGCGGTTAACCAATATGGCTGCCCGATCGACAGTGATGGGGATGGTGTTCCCGATGACATTGATAAGTGCCCGGATACCCCCGAAGGCATTCCCGTCGATGCGGATGGCTGCCCACTAAAGAGAGAGCTAGGCATGGTTTACTTTGGTTTTGATAAAGCCGACATTGACCCGCCGGGCCTTCAGGCGTTGGACAAAATCGCTGATGTTGCCAAACAACAGTCTGACATTCATCTGACAGCTGTTGGTTACACCGATTCAACCGGCCCGCTGGAACACAACCGAAAACTGGCACTGCGCAGGGCTGAAAGTGTCAAAAAATACCTGGAAGACCGTGGCGTCAGTGGCAATCGCATCAAAGCAGTGGCCGGTGGTGTACTGGAGAGCGGAGATCAAACCAGAGAAGGCCGAAGAAACAACCGTCACGTGACCATCACCATTGAAGGGTAACCTTCATTCTCAGGGTAGAAATTAAGCGCCTACTCCTCTCTTCGGCAAGTTAAAGATGGAACCACGAAGGACACGAAGAGCACGAAGGAAAAGAATAGCTCTTCTTTGTGCTCTTCGTGTCCTTCGTGGTTCCATCCGAAACCCCAATGAAAATGGAGGG